>JAGIAF010000229.1 GCA_017745015.1 Bdellovibrio sp.
GGTAAAGGTTATGCGATGATCGTACCTAAGTTGGAAAAACAACCAACTTACCCAATCATGATCGTTGAAAAGAAAATCGCAGTGACTCCGCGTGAGAACACTTTGCGTATCGCGGGCACTTTGGAACTTGTGGATCAAGATTTCTCTATCACTCAACGTCGCGTTGATAACATCAAAAATGGCGCGCGCGAATTCTTGAACTTGCCAGAACAACTTGAAATCAAAGAGTTGTGGGCAGGCTTGAGGCCTTGTACTCCAGACGGCGTACCTTTGATTGGTTACCACAAAGACATTCCAAACTTGATGATCGCAGCTGGTCACCAAATGTTGGGTCTACAAAGCGGTGCCGGAACTGGTTTGCTAGTTGCCGACCTTATGGAAAACAAAAAACCATTCGTCGACATGGGTATCTTCAACGTTCACCGTTTCTAAGAAACGAACGACATTTAGAAATAAAAAGCCGACTGAGAAGTCGGCTTTTTCCGTTTTAAGGCCACTTTGTCGGTCAACTGTACTCAATCTCCACGGGGGTGGTGGAATTCATGAATGCGACGCGCATTCATGATCCTAATCATCATCGTTCAGAGTCTTCGGCGTTAATTTTTTTTTCAGGAAGACTTTAACAAGGAGACTAACATGAAGTTGTTCGCAGTATGTTTTGCAATGTTGATTGGGATGAATTCAATGGCCTTTGCTGGACAAGTGGCTCCAGTGGAACGCGAAGTTCAAATTGGTATTAGTGGTGTTTATGTTCCAGGGGGCTTTGACTCTGGGTCTGATGTATTTGTGGTGGTAAATGGCGTATTTCAGAACGGCTGCTATAAATGGAAACGTGCAGACGTTGTGAATAAGGACAACTATAACCATGTGGTTAAATCAGTAGCGTCAGTTTCTGAAGGCATGTGCATTATGGTTTTGATCCCGTTCCAAAAGGAAGTCCGTTTGGGCAAGTTTGCACCAGGTAAACACACTCTTCGTTTTGAAAATGGTGACGGAACTTATCTCGAAAAATCTGTAAATATTGAATAGCTATTTTTCAGGAGGCCAGAGCATGAAAAAGTATTACGTGATCCTTTTTTTAGCTCTGTCTTCTTGTTCTCCAAAGTCCGATCTTCAAACTGTCGATTGGAGATCGGGCTCCTCCAGTGAATCTCTTAAAGTTCTCAATGATGTCGAATTAATTTCGACGGCCAAGACTTCACTTTTTTCTCAGTCCATTTTGTTGCAACAGCAGTCTTACAAAGGTGTTCCTATCGAAGGAGCTTATGTGAAGGAAGTTGCAAAAGGCTCCAATAAGTTGGCGGTGAGAGCTCATGTATCTCTCGCGGAAGAAAAACTAAAAAGTCTGCCGATTGAAGAGTACTTGGCAAATAAATCTGTCATCGAAGCCAAGTTGCGTGTTTCTTTTCCGCTGTTTCGCAAGCAGGCGCCACAATCGGTGTCTCTGATTATTGCTCAACACAAGGGATTTTATCAGCCACTCTGGAAAGTGGTGTATCTAGATAAGCAGGGCAATACCTGGGACGTTCGTTTTAATAATTATTTACAAATTCAAAAAGTTCAAAGAGTCGGTTCCCAGTTCCAAGATGCGTGGGCATGGATATTTCCGAAAGGTCCCAAAAAGGGAGTTCTTCAAGAGGTCTTGTTGCAGGGGCTGAATACAAATCCAACCTTGTCCAATTCAAGATTGGTGGTGAGCTCTCAGGGGCCTACAAAGATTGCTTCTATTGCGGAACCCTTGAAGTTTGAATCGACAGACGCGCGATTTGATCAGGTTCAGGTATTTTATTATTTGAATGAATCTCTTTCGTGGTTCGAGAGTGTGCTGGGTTTTAAAATTCCTTTTGTCTTGAACGCAGAGGTTTATGTCGGTGCACCCGAGAAAACAAATTCAGCATTTTATTATCAAGGTAAAATTCGTTTGGGCACAGGCGATGACGAAGTTTATTCCCATTTAGCACAGGATCCCTCCGTGGTGGTTCATGAAAGTGTTCATGCTCTCGTGGATGCCATTGCAGGTCTTCCTTTTGAAGGTGAGGGGGGATCCATCAATGAAGGCATGGCTGATTTTTTTACGGCCGCTCAATTGGGGAACCCTAATATGGGAGAGGCTTCATACTTAAAAGGTCCTTTCCGTCGCTCCGTGGTGAATGCCTTAACCTTGAACGATAAGAATGGGGGGCTTTATCACGATTCAGGAATCGTCAGCGGGACACTGTGGGATTTGAAGGTGCGTTTTGGGCTTCAGAAGGCCTTGCGCTTTGCAGGTTTAACTTTAAATCGCTTGGTTCCGGGAAGTGACTTTAAGGATTTCGGAGAAAGTTTGCACTGGGTCCTTCAAGCGGAGTTGGAAAATCCAACAGAGCTGCAAACGGCTCAAGAGATCTTAAGCAAAAGAGGTTTTTAATGACACTCGCAGAACCTTTGATCGGTCTTTGGTTATTTACTAGTGTTTTTTATCAAGGTCATGAACTACCTCCACCCAATCCAGCCTTGAAAATACAGTACGAATTCACAGATACGGGAATCAACACTCTTCGCTATTATCGCGAAGGCGAAAGCGGTTTTTGTGAAAGAAGAGCTTTGTATGAATATGCGGGCGAAAATCTTTTGCAGGAAGTTGTCTGGGTGAATCCAGAAAATGCCTCCTGGTGCGATCAGGATTCCGACATGCGCCTAGGACAGCGGACAAGAAATCGAGCCTGGATAGAAGAGGGGCGATTTTATTTGGAAATGAATTTGGGTGAGGAGACAATCTCTTATATCTGGATCAGGAAATAAAAAAGCCGACTTCTCAGTCGGCTTTTGAATTCTTCAAATTTTGAATTGAGCTTACTTCGAGCTTTCTTTGATGAACAAAGTTAGATAATGACGAACCATGTATTCCAATTTCACGGGTTGGCCTTGGTAAGACCAAACGATCTCGCCAAACGCGCCCCATTTAGCTTCTACGATGTGTTCATCCATAACATTCGTTGCAGTGGCTTGAGTGTCCGCTGCGCCTGGAGTTGGGATGTAGTTCGTTCCGATGAAGTTGAAACGGATGCTGATTTGTCCTGGAGCTTTCAAAGAGAAGATCATTTTGAAGCCGTTACGGAACAACATGAAGTCAGCGTGAGTTTTAGCGATACCGTAGATCTTGATACGACCCAAAGCCGATGGCTTCAATTCGTTGAATGAAGACGAAGCGTCTACGAATTCAGTTTTCAAACCCAGAAGGAATTGGATGCTTTCGTTGATAAGAATCTTATCAGCATCAAAGCCAAAACTCATGTCGATGAGTCCAGACTCTTCCATCTGTTGTTCAGCCTTCACAAGTTCTTTAATCCAGCCGATTTTTTCCATTGAAAACCCCTCTTTTCAATAAGCCGCATCCTCGCCGCTAGTTGTCGATTACCTCAATAATTTCGAGGGTATCGCTCTTTGTCAAGATAGAGGGGTTTGGCTCGGCGCAGAAATAGGTCTCTAAGGGGCGATCATTTCAAATAAACGAAGGGGCGGGCCACCGTCGGTATAGCGAAGGGCGTTCAAAAGTGGAACCTGGATGGTTTCCTGAGTTTTAGTGACTTTGATTTGGGAATTGCTGCCTTCGACTTTGAGACCTGGGATGGTTTGCAGGAATTCTGTCAGGGAAAGACCTTTCCCTGCGATGCGCACCTCGGTGCCATAGGGCAGAGCCAAAATGTACAGCTCTCCTTGGACCGACATCATATCGAAAGTTTTTTGCAGAGAGCGGCCCAGATCGGCTGTGTAAGAAAGCACGCCATAAACGTCAGTCACTAGCTCCGCTTTTTGCCAAGTGGAAGTGGGTTGAGCCTCAAAGGCTCCTTCTTGGGTTTTCAATTTTCCGCCCAAAGAAGGCATCCACCAGCGATCAATCTTGAAGGCGACGGCAGTTGCTTGGGGAGCGAGGTCGCGATCAGAGAAAGTTTTAATAAACTCAATCTGCGCAGTGGCTTTACCAGCGCCCAGGTCTACCCAGTGATTTTTCGAAGTCATTTGAGTGAGGCGATTCGCAAAATCGGGATGAAGAATTTTAAGATATTCATCGAGATGGCGATTGGTAACAAAATCGTTTTTAACAACCCGTTGGGTGATTAGTGGGGCCTTTTGAGTGAAGACCTCGTCGCAGAAGGAAGCTGCCTGGCTTAAAGAGGCAATAGCCATTAAGGTCAAAACCATCAGCCAAATCTGTAAGTGTCTCATTCTGAGATGCCCTGCCAAAGTACGCTCGCCATGGCCCAAGAAGGGCGCAAATAGCGGGCGTGAGTTGCAAATAATGCGAGGGCAAGGACGTTTTTTCATCTTGCCCGTTTGAATTTCAATTCTTAGGCCAAAGAAACATGAAGTTCCTTAGAAACCTAATCCAGTAATCTGAATGGATGTTTGAATCACAGTTTGCGCACCGGCAGGATCATTGAAGGCTTGGTACACGCCAAGGATAAACGCTACGGGCGCGATGTAACCTAATGTAGTATCCAAACGTCCCTCCACGCCAGCACTCCAATAGGACTTCTTCATATTTGTGGCAGTATACACTTGATTGGCGAACTTCGCTTGATCGTTCACAATCACGCCATCTGCGGCGGCTCCATCCACTGTGAGAGCACCCGAAATGCGACGTAGGAAGTACGGATCAGTGCCCGAACCTTTATAGATATTCCAAACAGGGAAGCGATATTCCGCACTGAAAGCTGCAAGATTTCTTCCGTACAGTTGACCTTTTTTATATCCGCGCAAAATGTATTGCGGATAGGGGTTGTCTTGATTGAAAACCACATTTTCAACGGAAGCACCATAGATTGAAGGAATCTTTTCCGGGGTGTACATTCCGTTCAAGCGCATCATCAAAGCATGATGTTTTGGCAGGAATCTTGAGAAGAACCAAGTGGTTCCCGCAGTGAATTGCGAGTGGTGGAGATAATCCTCTTTTTGAATGTAGTTATAAAGACCCAAGTAAGCACTTTTGCCGGACTCTGGAGAAATCTGCGCGCCACTTTGGTTGAAGTTTTTGTAGATCAAAAACGCATAAGGGCCCGTGCGTTTCATATCTGAATTTGCAGATTGATCCACATCACGTTGGAAGTACTGCCAACCTAATTGCAAAGAAGCATAACGAGAAAGCCAATACATATCTGGCAACACCGCGCCCAAGTAGCCTGTATCGATCAGTTTATTGTCGACAGTGCCCAAGTAAGTGCTGCGAGTGAAAGCATTCAGAAGGAACGGCAAGTTCGTCACTTGATTGATATAGGTTCCCTCGATGCCACCGCGATTGATGCCCGTATCCCAAGTTCCAACCAAGTTGTAAGTATGCTTC
>JAGIAF010000022.1:0-18369 GCA_017745015.1 Bdellovibrio sp.
GCCTCAGCCGCCGCCGCATCCATTTCCTCCTGCGATCCCCAGCCAGCATCCGCTGGATTTGTCGTAGGAGCTGCTTGCTGCACTGGATCCATGGAAACAGGAACTTCACCTTCAGAAGCCGCAGGACCACCCTCTTTAGGCGGCGCCATAATTGAAACTGGAGCCTGACGTTGTTGAAGAACATCTGGATCTACAGAACCGTCTGCACGAATCGCTTCTACTGGAATGCCCGTTTGCAAAGGTTTGGTTGGGAATTTTCCCACCGGAGTTCCCGGTGGCAGTTCGCCCTGTTGTCGAGCACCACCTGCTTGCTGTTGTCCTTGAACCGGTGCGATTGGCGCAGCCGGAGCTTTCGGAGCCACAGTGGGCGTCGGAGTGGGAGCGTAAAGCTCCGTTTCTGTGACTTCGATTTTTCCCGTCATTGGCACATCGGCCACGATCTTACGAATGTCGGTTAAGTTCTCATAAACTTTCCCACGAAGCTTGATCATGTTCTGACCATTTTTTTCGTAATCGTAAACATCAAGACGAATCATATGATCACGACTTCGCTCTTGAGACCAATCTTTGCAACTCAACTTCACCAATTGATCTTGATCGTTTCCTTGCAAAGAACACGTGATAGTTTTATTTAAAATTGTCGCACTCAAACCCAGAACTTCTTCAAGACCATCTGGATAAAAACTCACAGAGATCTGACCCTCTTTGGGAGCATTAAAAGAAGCCAGGCGTTTTGCAGCGACTTTATCAGAACACTTCTCAAAAATTTCTGCTTTTTGAGGATAGCCGTTCACACCCATCACATCGCGATTCACCACATAACGATCACAACGGAATAAAGACTTGTTTGATAATTTCACATTTGTTGAGGCCAAGAGTGCGCGCTGAACTTTACCAAAAGGCGATTTACCAATCGGACGACGTTCAGACGACAAAACCCACCAAGCTTCACGATGAATAGCATCGGCTTGCTCAAAAAGTCGAGCTACGGAGCTCAAACTTTTCTCTTTCGGAGACACCGCTGCAACTTTCTTTACGGTGGTCACCGGCGCAGGTGTCACTACAGGAGGTGCTTCTTTTTTTAAAAAACAGCCACTGGTTGTGATCACAAGACCTGCAATTGAGAAAGGCAGAACAATTTGGGCAAATTTCATACTCCTTAAGTCTTACAAAGGCCCCTACTGAACACAAGAATTTCCTTTACCCAGCTAGAATCTGTACTCTAAAATTATTAAGTACATACATCGAAGCACGTTCTACTCTGGAGGTCCCATGGAAAAGATTTGGCTTAAGAACTATCCTGCTGGCGTAGGTCCTGAAATCGACCTCAACCAATACCAATCTTTGATGGAGATTTACGACGAATCCATCCGCAAATTCGGCGCGAAAAAAGCCTTCACCAATATGGGCGTCAGTCTCACATTTAACGAACTAGACCAAAAGGTGTCTCAGTTCGCTTCATTCCTACAAAATGAACTGAAATTGAAAAAAGGCGATCGCATCGCGATTCAAATGCCCAACCTTTTGCAATTTCCGGTTGCCGCTTTCGCAGCTCTTCGCGTGGGCTTGACGATCGTGAACACCAACCCTCTTTACTCGGCTAAAGAGATGCAACACCAATTCAAAGACTCTGGCGCAAAAGCCATCGTGATCATGGCAAATTTCGCAAGCCACCTTGAGCAAATCATCAAAGACACGCAAATCGAAAGCGTTGTGATCACAGAGATCGCCGACTTGTTCCCTACTCCAAAGCGTATTCTTGTGAACTCCGTTGTGAAGTATATCAAGAAAATGGTTCCCACCTACAACTTGCCTCAAGCCTACACATTCCGTCAGGCCTTGCAGCTGGGAGCAATGCGCCCGCACCAAAACGTTCCGACCAAACATGATGACATCGCATTCCTACAATACACCGGCGGCACGACGGGCGTGGCTAAAGGCGCGATGCTCACTCACCGCAATGTTCTTGCGAACATGTTGCAAATCCGCTTGTGGATGAGCCCAAAACTTGTGGAAGGCCAAGAGATCGCCATCGCAGCTCTTCCGCTTTACCACATCTTCGCTTTGACGTTGAACTGCTTGGCGTTCTTAAAAATGGGCGCGGAAAACGTTCTGATCACAAATCCAAAAGATATTCCAGGCTTCATCAAAGAAATGAAGAAGACGCCATTCACTGCCTTGTCAGGCGTGAACACACTTTTCAATGCGTTGATGAACAATCCTGAATTTGTGACGATTGATTTTTCTCGCGTAAAAATCAGCGTTGCAGGTGCGATGACTCTGCAAAGACCTGTTGCTGAAAAATGGATGGAACTTACGAAGTCTGTGATCGTAGAAGGTTACGGCCTGACAGAAGCTTCTCCGGTGGTGAGCTGCAACCCTATCGATGGCCGCGACAAAGTGGGCACCATCGGTCTGCCAATGCCAAGCACAGACGTAAAACTTGTTGATGACGACGGTCACGAAGTCAAAGAGGACGAAGCTGGTGAGCTTTGTGCGAAAGGCCCTCAAGTGATGGCGGGATACTGGAATCGTCCCGAAGAAACAGCCGCTGTTCTTAAAGATGGCTGGTTGAAAACCGGTGACATTGCGACTGTGGATTCTGATGGTTTCTTTAAAATCGTCGACCGCAAAAAAGATATGATCTTGGTTTCAGGCTTTAACGTTTATCCGAACGAAGTAGAAGAAGCCATCGCTTCTCACCCGGGCGTCTTGGAAGTAGCCGCGATCGGTGTTCCTGATGAACACTCCGGAGAGATCGTAAAAGCTGTGATCGTGAAAAAAGATCCTGCATTGACAGCGGAAGATGTGATCGCTCACGCAAGAAAGAGCCTGACAGGTTATAAAGTTCCAAAACTTGTCGAGTTCCGCACGGAGCTTCCGAAAACGAATGTCGGCAAAATCCTTCGCCGCGCCCTTCGCGAACCCACCAAATAAAACGACCAACCACATAGGTTGGTCAAAAAGGTTCATATGCGAGGCGGAGGGTGGCGACTGCCACGAAGGCGTACTCATGGTACGCCGTAGAGCAAGGCGCCATCCGACAACGAAGTCAGATGAGCCTTTTTCACCAACCGCTTAAGCTTTTTTATTCCAAGATGCGCACCAAGCGTTGGCGTAAACATGTTTGCCAGCGAAGATCGTGCAAGTTCCAACTTCTTTACCATTTTGAGTTGTTACTTTTTTATAGAAGCCACAAGTTGCGCAATGGTTGCCTTTAGCTTCTGGAGATTTCGTGTGGTCTTCAACGTACTTCACAGCTTTTGCTACTGGATCTTTTGGATCAACCATAGGAGCTGCGCCACCTGCTGCTGCCGGAGCTGCGGGAGCCGCACTTCTTCTTTTTTCTTGAGCTTGTGCTTCTGAAGTGAAAACTGCGCGCAATGCTGTTGGAGCAACAACGGCTACGCCTGTGATTTTAGCTAGAGTGGAAAAGAAACTTCTGCGATTCATTTTATTTTCAATCATGGTGTCTCCTCGTATGTATGAACACTCTCAATTAGTATTCATTTTCATTTGCTTTTCAATTACAATTTGAAAATGACTGAGAATGGCGAAAAGGACAACGCCACGAATGGTTGCGTGAGTTAACTCAATGCATAATTTAAGATTTAGAATTTAGTGAGTGTGAGCTTCACACTGACAAGCACGACGATTCAAAACGTGAGCAGTCACAAGCATCAAACTGCCAATGATGGTGACGACATCGTGCTCATAGATCTCCACCATTTCATGGGGAAGAACCGAACCGCACGCCACCAACAAAAGACCCATAGCACCCATGGCAAAGACTTTAGTTTGACGGTGATGTTTGTAGCCTGACCAGAAAGCAAAAAGACCAATTGGCAAGATCACAGCAGCCATGGACAGATGCACCCACGATGCTTCAAAGGCTTCTCCCAAAACCGGAAGAGCCAGGATCAATAGCGGCGTCACTAAGCAGTGAATCGCACAGATTGTTGAAAGCAAGATGCCAAGTTTATCCCAGCGATCCGTTTCTTCGGCGAATTCGGCATGTTTGGAGTGATCGACGTCGCAGCACGCTTCTGCTGCAAGCGGAGTTGGATTCAGGGGGCTCATATTAGGATTTGCGACTACTTCAACCGACTTAATAACCGGTTTTGATTTTAAAAATTGCTCGTCCACACTCACCACCTAGAATTGGTTTTCCCCTAAATGCAAGTCACTGTCAACTAGACTTCAGAGAGAAAGGCAGTTTCTACACTAATACACCAGCCCCGTTCAAGCCCTCCTCGACTTTCCAAATAATAATATATGTCAGATTCCTTCCCCCCTTTAAGAGGCACCATTTCGCTTCTTGCCTTTCCAAAGGACACAGACCATACAGTTAAAGTGAGCAGTACAAATCAAGTTCCCATTTATGAGTTAGGTCCCGCGTTTTATGACGAAGTTCAAGCTGCGAAATTTCCGCAACTGACTCTGCGCTATCGCAACAATACAGCGGCAGCCCTGATAGGGCTTGAAGAACTCTCCACCCAACAATGGCAAGCTCACTTCGCAGAGTTTCAACCTCTTCCGCGAAATATCCACGCTCCTTTGGCTCTTCGTTATCACGGACACCAATTTCGAGTTTACAATCCGCAATTAGGTGATGGTCGCGGCTTCTTGTTTGCGCAGTTTTTCGCAAATGGAAAGCTCTATGACTTAGGCACCAAAGGCAGCGGCAAGACTCCTTATTCCCGAGGTGGCGACGGTCGCTTAACTCTCAAAGGGGCGTTCCGTGAGATCTTGGCCACCGAACTCTTAGAATCCTACGGGGTTAATACCAGCAAAACCTTTTCCGTTTTTGAAACCGGAGAAAGTCTTGAGCGTCACGATGAACCGTCACCTACTCGCGCAGGAGTGCTAGTTCGCCTCAACCACAGTCATATCCGCTTTGGCACTTTCCAACGTTTGGCGGCGTTAGGTGAAAACGATAACATTAAGAAACTGGTGAAGTATTGCGTACGCCATTACTACCCAGACCTTGCTGCCCTTGATGACGTCGAGCAAGCATCGTCGTTTTTGAGAGCGGTTTCCCACAGAAAAGCACAAACTGTCGCGCAATGGATGATGGCCGGATTCGTTCATGGAGTGCTTAACACTGACAACATGAATATCACCGGTGAGAGTTTCGACTATGGACCTTACCGCTTCTTGCCTAAATATGATCCGGCCTTTACCGCAGCGTATTTTGATCAACAAGGTCTTTACTGTTTTGGTCGCCAGCCTTCTGCGGTGTTGTGGAATCTTTTCCAACTGGGAGCCGCTTTAAAGTCCGCCTTCCCAACTTTACCCATTGAAGAATTACTTGAAGACTTCGGTGATGAATTCAATATGCAGGTTCGCGCAAATTTAATGAGACGTTTGAATCTTCGCAATCCTTTACAGGATGAACGAGCAGCCTCTGATCTTGAAGATGAATTGGTGATGAACTTCTTTAAGTTCTTGGACGAATCACAAAGCTTATATGAACAAACGTTCTTTGATCTGCATTCGGGTATTAGTGACGAGCGCCTTTTACGATCACCCCAAGCTGAAAACTATAAGGGCTTAAGCTTTAAAGCTCTTAAAGAAACTCTTGAATGTTTTGAGATCCTTGATGAGATGAAAGCGGATCATCCTTATTTTGATAACGCCAGCTGCTGCTCGCTATTGATTGATGAGTTGGAATCCATCTGGGCACCCATTGCTGAAAAAGACGACTGGAGCCTTTTTGAGAAGAAGCTCCAGGACATTCGCTCCTTCCGCGGGGTTTATTAGGCGCCCTGCTCCCGGAGGAGCGCTGATCCTATAAGAAGCCCATGGTTTCTTACTTCTTGAATACACATTGTGCATTTCTCTGTTAGAGTTCCGTTAAGGGTCTTGAACCGACTCTTCGAAGTTGTTAAGACGTGAACACCAAACACTTCGGAGGTCCCAATGATCGCTTTGCTTGCTGCTTCTGCAATTATCTCATGCTTCTCTGAAACCAACTATAATCACCGCCTGGATTTAGTCGTTCATTCTGAATACAGCTCCGTTCTGGGAGCGTCTGTTTACGACGTAAAAAAAGGTGAAACCGCTGAATCCACTTACTCTGAAACTCTAGCAGCGGGAACAATGGATCCGATGGCTCCTTATTTTTTGGTGACTTTGAAAAATGGCAAAGAGCTAACTATTGATTACGACGCCGTCGGCACTCCAGCTTTGGGCGCTGTCCAAGTGGACAACGAAACTTACATCTGCCGCGAAATTCTTTAGAAATAAAAAGCCGGGTCTCCCCGGCTTTTTTTAGTTTTGATGCGGTGGGCACCCAAAAAGTGCCTGGCACCTTAGGGTTGATAGCCGCTGATGGCTGCGAGCTTTTTGCGGAACCATGTTTTGAAGTCGTCGATGAAGCCGAAGGCTGCTGGGACGATCAATAAAGTCAGCAATGTCGAGCTGATCAGACCGCCGATGATGGCGATACCCATGGATGTTCTCATCGCCGAGGCTTCATTTAAGCCAATCGCGATGGGAATCATACCGGCGATCAATGCTAACGACGTCATTAGGATTGGACGAAGACGCGTGCGGCAGGCTTTCAATAAGGCGTCGTTACGAGACATCCCTTCGTGCAACAAGTGATTCGTGTAATCCACCAGCAAGATCGAGTTCTTCGCTACAACGCCTAGAAGTAACACGATACCAATCAGCGAGAAGATATCGATTGTTTTACCGAACACCAACAACGCGATAAACGCACCGGTCATTGCCAATGGCAACGCGAGCAAGATTGCAAACGGTGTGATGAAACTTTCGTACAAGCTTGAAAGTACCAGATAAATGAAAGTCACGCCCAGGAAGATTGCAATCAACATATTGTTGATCAAATCTTTGAAGTCATCGGCTTGACCTTTAAATTTGTATTCAATGCCTGTTGGTGGCTTCAATTCATTTTTAAACAGTCGTTCCAACTCCGCTGAGGCCGTACCCAAGGCACCACCTTTTGCAAGGTTGGCAGAAACTTGGATGTAACGGCTTTTATTTTCCCTGTTGATTTGCGAGAAACCTTTGGCCTCTTCACCACGAGCCACACGGGAAAGTGGGATCATGTTGAAGTTTAAGTTCGGAACCAATGTCGTCGCGAAGTGAGCACGCAAATCGCGGTACGGCTCTTCAAAGCGCACGCGGATTTTGTAGTCGATACCTTTTTCACGATAGATAGAATCTTCGTTACCTTCGGTCCGATTACGAAGTTCGCCGCCGGCTTTTACAGTCGACACACCCAACGCTTCAGACTTGTTACGGTCAAAGATCACATGAAACTCTGGCTTACCCGCTCTGAAGTTTGTATCTACGTCGACAAGCCCCGGAATCTGCTTCATGCGTGCGACAACTTTTTCCGCGTACTTGTTCAACTCATCAAGGTTCTCACCAGTCAAATTGACATTCAAAGGTTTTTGACCTGAACCCACGGCATCGATCTCACCGATCTCAACGATAGCTCTGCCTTCGAATTTTTTTATTCTTTCACGCAAAGATTCTTTATAATCCGTGGTGTTCATCGAGCGGTGTTTGCGCTCCACCAGACGGATGAACATATTCGTCTTATTGGATTCATTGTTAGCTGTACCAATGGTGGCAACCACGATATCCACGGCCTTGTCGCCTTTAAAGACTTCTTCTACTTCAGAAGTGAATTTGGAAGTGGCCTCAAGAGAAGATCCCACGGGCAACTCGATGTTCACCGTAAATTCACCAGCATCATTGGCTGGCAAGAATGTCTTTGGAATGAAGGCAATAGTTCCCATAGAAAGAACGAAGATCACAAGACCTGCGAACAACACAGTCTTGGGACGAACCAGAGTAAACTTCAACAGTCTTTCATAGATTTCTTCCAAACGAGTTTGGAAGCGATCAAACGCTGCCAACATGCGACCGATGATACCAGTTCCTTTTTTATGTTCATCCGCGTGCGCGAGGTAAGCTGACATCATTGGCGCTACCGTGAAGGCATCAAACAATGAGATCAACATCGTGAACACGACTGTTAAACCAAACTGTTTAAAGAACTGACCCACGATACCTTGCAGAAACGAGATCGGACCAAACACTGCGATAACAACCAAAGTGGTTGCCACAACGGCCATGGCGACTTCTTTGGTACCATCAAGGGCGGCATCCTTAGGACGCTTACCCATCTCTAAGTGACGGAAGATATTTTCACGGACCACGATGGCATCGTCGATCAAAAGACCTACGGCCAAAGAAAGAGCCAACAAGGTCATCAAGTTGATGGTGAAACCCATTGCAAACATGATCACGAAACCACCCAACAAGGAGTTCGGAAGAGCCATACCAGTGATCAGTGTTGAACGACCTGATCCCAAGAAGAAAAACACCACGAGAACGCAAAGAATGATACCGATGATGATCGACTCGTTCACGTCCGCTACGTTGAGCTTAATAGGACGTGAGGTATCACGAACGAGCTTTACTTCGGCCTTAATGCCTTTTTCAGTTAAGAAGGCATTGGTTTTTTGAATATTCTTTTTGATGGATTCCGCAACTTGAACTGTATTTGATCCGCGTTGCTTATAGATCTGCAAAAGCAAAGCTTTTTGGCCGGAAATACGCCCTACCGTCTTTTGATCCTCCAAGCTTTTAACCACGCGACCAATGTCGCGCACCAACACGGGACGATCGGATCCCAAGAAGTTCACATTCACTTCTTCGATTTGTTTTAAAGATTCAAACTCTCCGCTGGTACGCAAGGTTGTTTCTTGCTTAGGACTTTCAATTTTACCAATCGGAGTATCTTTAGAAGTTTCATACACACGTTGCGAAACTTGCAACATAGAGATCTTACGATCTTGCAGTTTCTTCGCATCAATCAGAACGTGGATCTCTTGCTTACGGCCACCATAAATCTGCACCTGACCCACATCATCAAGGCGTTCAAATTGAGGCTTTACGATTTCATTGGCAAGGTCATAGGCTTCGCCGTCTGGGATATCCGTGGTTAAGGCCAACGTCACGATCGGCTGATCGGCTGGGTCGAAACGACGCACCACGGGTTCGTAAATATCTGAAGGCAAATCCCGACGGATATTGCCGATACGGTTACGAACCTCTTGCTCCATCTCCTTGATGTCAGTGCCGAGATTAAATTCAAGGATGATCACCGCTACGCCATCCAGATTGCTTGAAGTCAGAGTTTTCAAACCGGACAACGAACCTAGTTCGTCTTCAATAGGCTTGGAAACTTGTTTTTCAAGATCCAGCGGCGAAGCTCCCGGATACGTGATCTGAATAGAAAGAACCGGGAACGTCACATCTGGGAAAAGATCCACAGGCATTTTCAATAAAGAAAATAAACCCAGAATCAAGGTCAGGATCACTACGCAAAGGATCGTGATCGGTCTACGAATCGAAAGACTTGGTAAATTCATGGCTATTCCTCAACCGTCATATAAAGACGAGCCGTTGCTTCCATTTTACGTTGTTCAGATTTCAAGCGACTTAAAGCCAACTCGGCGGTCGCTGCGTCTTGTTCTGCATCGACGACATTCATCGTGATCGAACGGCCCATGTTGAAAAGATTATTCTGAGCTTTCGCACGATCTGTTTGCAGTTTATAGATCTGCTCCGCAGCTTCCACTCGTTTCGTCATTTCTTGATAGTGACGATTCAACTCAGACCAAGAACTGTCAGAGTCTAAAAGTTTGCGTTCACTTTGCAGACGAGCGGCCAACGCTTCTTTGCGAGCCGCATTTTTTGCCGCACTCTTCACGTCTGTATCAAAAATATAAACCAAATTTAAAGCGATTTTAGCTGTGGGACGATCAAGATCCGCGATGTTCGCTGTTGCTGTCGGCATGTCTGCCTCAACCGCATTGGTGTTATATTGTCCAGATAAAACTAGATCTGGGCGATAAGCATCTTCCACTTCTTTTGCAACGACTGATCTTGCTTTAGCTTCTAACGAAGCCAAATATGCTTCAATCAAAACGACGCGCCCCTTAGGTCCTTCAATCAGAGAATTCAAAGAACGCTTTTGCCCAAGGTCCCCTTGAATATCAGGAATTGGATCAGAAACTTTCAACTCAAGATTATCGCGAATTGCTTGCTTCGCAGTTTCCAGTTCATCTTCTGCAGCAATCAGCAATAAATTACGATTTGCGACTAATGCTTGACCTTGCAAAAGATCGGCACGGTCACTGATCCCGTCATTCACACGACGCCGAGTCCACGTTTCAATTTTCTTCGCGCGCTCTAAAGCACCACGAGCTGTTTTCACATTGTCTTGGCTATAGATATAATTCCAATATGCAGCTTCAGCTTGAACCAATAAACCACGTTTTTGCAAATCGTAGCCGCCTTTTTCCGCGGTGGTAGCCGCTTCTTGTCGCTCCCAACGAAGGCGCGTGGCATGACCGAAAGAGTCCTTCCACAATGATTGACTTAAACTGACACCCAAATTGCCAATACCGAATTTGCCATACTGAAGAAACTGCGGATTCCCGATGCCTTCATTTTGAATCTCAGCCGTTTGGCCAAAAACCGAAACATTTGTACCGGAAGAGAATCTTTTAGAAAGTCCCAAGTTGTAAGAAGTGGTTTTAGATTCTGTCACGCCTAAAGTAGCAAATTGCCCCAACGGACTTTTATCACTCAAGTAGCTTGCGCCTGCAGTAAGAACTGGAACCAAGTTGATATCACTTGCTTCGTTACGATCATCAGCAGCTTCGGATTGAATATTCAGAGCTTGAACAGTTTTATGCTTGCTCTCGACCAGTTTCAGATACTCTTGCAAATTCATCGCAAAAGTCTTTGGTGTCGCAATAAGTGCCAACACCAGAACAGAACTCTTTCTCATTCTCAAATCCTTCCGAGATAGGAAATTGTTTACCCTACAAAGTTAAAGTACTTAACGGCGGTAAACAACTATTCAGAATGGTGCGGAGCTTTATAAAGAAAAAAACCTCTGGTTATACACCAGAGGTTTCTAGAGTCTTGATACTTTCTTAACAAAAGAAAACTATTTGCCAGTTTTCTCTGAAGACTTGTCGCAATCAGCGCAGCCTGAACCTTTAGACATTGGGCACTCTTTCGTTGAAGAGCACTCATGCTTGGCACCATCTTTACCGCAACCGCAAGAATCTTTCTTTGCAGTGCTGGCACAAGCGCCCAACATCAAAGCAAGAGCCGACATCATAATAATAGACTTTAACTTCATAGAATCTCCTTATTCATTCATCTGACACATAAAATGGTATGATACCTATGGACGCGGCACAAAAGAAATTGTCATTTGACTGTCGAAAATAAGAGCAAAAAACACGGGTTTACAGCACTTAACGCAAAGTGGTGAGAAATGAACACAATCCTGACTGAGAGTTTTGTTGAAACTCCCAAAAAGCTCGGGGTAAAACTTCTTTCATTCGCGGGGGGAATAATGAATTTCGTGAGGGGCATGAAATTCCGAATGGTTTTGGGAGTGGCAACGGCACTCTTGTTGACGGGGACAGCGCAAGCCGCTGGTCAACAAGTAACACCGCAGCCCTACACGGATAAACCGGCTTTTCATCAATATCTAATGGTTGATGAATACAATTTGGATCAAGTCTCAAATAAGAGACCGTCGAACGCTACTGTAATGGCCTTCTCTCCAGAAGTTCTTTCAGAGACCTTCGTATCTGCAGCTAAAACTATGGTTGTGAATCTGATGAAATGGACTGTTTTCAATGAAGACCTTCCAGTTCCAGCAGAAAAATACATGCGCAAACTTCATTTCGGCCGTTGGATCAACGACCCGACGGACGAAACGTGCATGAATACGCGCGCAAAAGTTTTGGTTCGTGACAGTCAAGGCGACGTCACTTATCGCAACGGCAAAACGTGCGTAGTTGAAGACGGCAAATGGCAAGATCCGTACACAGATACTTCCCTGACCTCTTCTCGTCAGATCCAAATTGACCATATGGTTCCTTTGAAAAACGCTTATATGTCAGGCGCTTTCAACTGGGATTACAAAATGCGCTGCCTGTACGCAAACTACATGGGCTTCCGCCCTCACCTAGTTTCTGCAGAGGCTCACCAAAATATGTCTAAAGGCGATGGCGGTCCGGAAAAATATCTTCCACCAAATGAAGGTTTCCGTTGCCAATACATCCGCAACTGGTTGGCAGTGAAAATGATCTGGCGTTTGGCTTTGAATCCCGATGAGGCTCAAGCTATCAAAACTGCCGTCACTCAATATGGTTGCAACCCGGCAGACTTCAGGTTCACGAAAGCGGACATGGATGCTCAACGCCAATATATCGTGCAAAACATCAACTTCTGCGTTATCAACCAAAGATAATGTTTAAGATTCTCTTCGAGGACGACTGGTTTCTTGCTGCGGAAAAGCCCGCAGGCCTGCCGTCCCAACCTACGGTCGACAAAAGTCGACCGGACTTCTTCACAAGCCTTAAGAAACAACTGCAAGACG
Source organism: Bdellovibrio sp. (assembly GCA_017745015.1). Classification (GTDB taxonomy): domain Bacteria; phylum Bdellovibrionota; class Bdellovibrionia; order Bdellovibrionales; family Bdellovibrionaceae; genus Bdellovibrio. Next base: position 12,458 of record JAGIAF010000022.1, read on the forward strand.
AACGCGGTAAGGACTTCTATTTAGCTCTTCACCATCGTTTGGACCGTGATACTTCCGGCGTGATGATCTTTGCTAAAAATCGTGAAGCCAATGATCCCTTGTCTGATATGTTTCGATCTCACAAAGTCCAAAAGACTTATTTGTGTCTGTGCCGAAATCGCAAGATGCCGGAGACTTGGGAGATTGATAACCATTTAGCCGAAGTTCGCGATGCAAAACTTAAAAAAATGAAGATGAAATCCACCAACTCAGGTGGAGATCGCGCCCACACCCGTTTTCGCCTGATCGAGAAAATGAAGCTCGGTATGATGGTGGAGGCGCAACCTCTGACCGGTCGCATGCACCAAATACGCGTTCACTTAGCTGAAGAACACATGGGTATCTTTGGTGATGACATTTATCCATGTCTAAAGACACCCACAGCACCCCGACTTATGCTTCATGCACTTTCTTTAGAGTTTACTCATCCATTTACGAAAGCACCCACGCGTATCGAGTCTCCACTCCCGGAAGATATGATTGCTTTCAAAGAAGTTCTTCACGGATAAATGCTCTCCCATTTTGTTTGTTTACTTTGAGTGTTGCCAAAATTGCCGCAGCAATGAAATGATATTTCCGTACACTCAAAGGGAGCCCCATGAAGTTACCTCACGTCAAAATCGTTCCTGCTGTCATTGCGTTTGTAGTGACTTGTTTATTTTGGTTTATCATTTCTCCGCCTGAAGGCGTTGATATCAATGCTTGGCGATTGTTAGGGATTTTTGTCGGCACCATCGTAGCTATTATCGGAAAAGCTCTGCCAATTGGTGGCGCGGCGATGATCGGAATCTTGCTGGTGGCCATCACCCAAGTGACCAACCCTGGAAACCCGGGCAAGGCCATGGCCGACGCTTTAAGCGGTTACTCCAACACTTTGATTTGGTTGATCGGTATTTCGTTCTTTATCTCCCGCGGATTTATAAAAACCGGCTTGGGAGCTCGTGTTGCCTATCACTTTGTAAAAATCTTCGGTAAGAAAACTTTGGGGATCAGCTACGGATTGTCATTTGCCGAGTTAGTACTCTCTCCGGTTATGCCAAGCAATACGGCTCGTGGTGGTGGCGTGATGTATCCGATCAATCGCTCTATCTCCGAGAGCATGGGCTCCGCACCTGAAGACGACAGTCGCTTGAAGATTGGTGCCTTCCTGACTTTGGTAGCTTATCAAATCAACGTGATCACGTCGGCGATGTTCATCACAGCGACCGCACCAAATCCACTTGTTACTCAAGGTATTCGTGACGTCGCGAAGATTGATGTGTCCTGGGCACAATGGGCGATTGCAGCCATTGTTCCGGGTATCTTGGCGATCTTGATCATTCCTTACGTTCTTTACAAACTCTTCCCTCCAGGAATTAAAGAAACTCCCAATGCTTCTGAGTTTGCTCGTAAAAAGCTGCAAGAGATGGGCGAGATCAAAAAAACCGAATGGATCATGATCGGTGTGTTCTTACTTTTGCTCTTCATCTGGGCTGGCGTTCCTGCATTAATCTCTGACCATCCCTTGATGCAAATCGATCCGACTGCGGGTGCCTTTGTCGGTTTGGCGGTCTTGTTATTCTCGGGAGTGCTGACTTGGGATGATTTGCTTCAAGAAAAAGGCGCGTGGGATACAGTGACTTGGTTTGCCTCGCTGGTGATGATGGCGACTTATTTGAATAAGCTAGGCATCATCACGTGGTTCTCGAAGTTGGTGCAAGGCCATATCTCGACCATGGGACTTGGCTGGGTTGAGGCTTCGATCATTTTAATTTTGATCTATGTCTATATCCACTACTTCTTTGCAAGTAATACGGCCCACATCTCGGCGTTATTCGCGTCGTTCTTTGGCGTGGGCGTTGCGTTGGGTGCCCCACCGTTGATGTTCGGGTTATTCTTAGGGTTTGCATCCTCCCTTTGTGCCTCCATCACTCACTACGGTACGGGTTCCGCACCCGTACTGTTTGGTTCTGGCTATGTGACCATGGGCGAATGGTGGAAATGGGGCTTCGTTGTCAGCATTTTGAATCTTCTCATCTTCGGCGTTGCGTGTGCTGGTTGGTGGAAGATATTGGGATACTATTAGTTTTTTAAAGCCACCGTAAACCTAAGGTGGCTTTTCTCTTTTTGAGACACTCTCCTCTGGCAAAGTCGTTGCACCTTCTAAGCTTCATGAAGAAGATTTTTCTCAAGCGAAATTGGGTGCGCCTCTATTCCTTCCTGCTGTTGTTATTTTTGACAACTGTTGCCCAAGCTGCACCCAAGGTTCTTGATAGCTATTCAGAGCAGAACGGTGGCTTCGTGCAACTGCCCCGTGGTTCTTACGTTCAAGGCTCGGTAAGCCATGGTGGCATTCAGCCAGATTACAATCTCAGCATAGAAGACCCGGCCCTTGATGACTTTCTAAAAAGAATCGTTCAGCTTGTGAACTCCAATACCGAAATACAGGCCCTTGAAAAATACGGACAAACAGAACGAGCTCGTAATTTAAAAATTGCCCTGGTCACTGAGACCATCCGCAAGACGTTGCCCTCTAAAGAATACGATTCCGCACCTTACCTGAAAGTTCTTCGTGAGCATCGCGAAGAAGCCAAGGACATCAATCTTGGCTCCTATATTCAATGTCGAGCTGGAGTTTGCCGCGAAAATGCTTTGTTAACTCATCAGGCTCTTCAAGTACTGAAGATCGAAAGCTATTACGTTTATACTCAAGCGCAGATTGGAAATAGAATCGAAGACCACGCCGTTGTCGTCGTAAAAGATAAAACTCGCCTGTGGATCGTGGATCCTTACAATGCAACATTCCACGGTCGCGACTTTAACGAAATGACCGCTGCAAGATCCCTGACGCAAGTTCCTTACTTGATTGCCCCTTATGCCCGACAAACGAACTACGTCGGCCGAATCCGAAAAGTCTTAGATTACCCCATCTACTGGCGCCCTAACACTGCGCTTTGCGCGCATGCGTTTGATTAAATAATTAGGTCTATTTCGACGAATGAGTCGCCCTCTGCATATTCTTTAGTCACTTCACGCTTTGACTCGGAACATCAGAGCCCGTGATCGTTGACCTTTGAGAATAGACAAGTATCATCAATGCCTTGCGTGCCCCGGTGGCGAAACTGGTAGACGCACAGGACTTAAAATCCTGAGCTTCCTTTACAGGGGCGTGCCGGTTCAAGTCCGGCCCGGGGCACCACTCTCAAGAATTTCTATTCCTAATTCAAAAGAGGCCTATGAAAACATCCCTGAAGCCCTTTCATGATGCCTTAAAAAACTTAGAAGAAGCCTTATCAATTGCAAATCCTTCAGATCTTGAACGTGATGGCACCATTCAACGCTTTGAATACTGTTATGAAATTCTTTGGAAGTCTGCGCAAAGAATTCTAAAAGAAAATGAAGTCAATGCCGAGACTCCAAAAACGGTTTTTCGTGAATTAGGCCGCCTCGGCTGGATTCAAAATGTGGAGGACTGGTTTGACTTTCAAAAAGCACGCAATGAAACCAGCCACGAATATGGTTTAAAGCTCGCTCTTCATAGCTACCAACTAGCAAAAAAAATTCTTCCTCTGGCAAAAAATCTTTACCAAATTTTGGACGAGAAAAGCCGTGATTAAGCCTTTGGGCCTTTTACCTGAGCAAATTGATTTTATAGAAAGAACTCTTCAAGAGCTGCTTAAAAATAAACGAGTTATTAACGTCTCTATATTTGGCTCCAGAGTTCGCGGTGACTATCGCCAGTACTCAGATCTGGATCTATGGATTGAAAGTACTCCAGAGCTTAGCCGATCCGAAGAATCCACACTTCGCCTTAGATTTGAAGAGTCTGACCTACCTATCAAAATTGATATAGTCACTCCTGAAAGTTGTCATGCAGACTATCGAGAGAACATCATGTCAGAAAAAAAGCTCTGGTTTTCTTCGTCGCCCCCTTAGCCTGGCTTTTCCTTTTATCCATTCAAGATGACTGATCAGGCTTTGGATGCGAAACCGGTATTATTGTTCACAGCTCCATTCAAGTTTTGACGAAGGACTGCTCTATTAGATATATCAAATTCAATCGTAGACCAAATAGGAAATTTAGCCTCCGTGGCTAGGTAATCATTGCCGTTAATTTTAACTTTACTTCCGACACTCCCATCTTGAATCGCGAGACCGGAAAAGAACACATTTCCGTCAGCAACAGTTGCATCTTGGGTAAGTGGTAATTAAGACACTACTGAGAAATCGGTTTTTTTTTAACAAGAGGATTAGAGCCTGTCGTTGAGGTCTAAGGTCTAAGGCAGACAAAAGCACATTTTTAAGCCAATTACATAACAGATAGCAACTCTCTCTTAAGATATTCCCCGATCATGAGTCCTTATGTTGCACTCCCCGCCCCGATAGGGGCCTCCGAGGACTGCTAAAAAATCCGACAACCCATTGGACATATAAGAATAAAAAAAGGGAGTTCATGTGAACTCCCTTTTTGTGCACCAAGACAATGAAATGACCTGGAGTGAGTCTTACTCTCCCCAGCCGCCACCACCGCCCAGTCCGCCACCGACGTTAACGACGGACACTTCCGGGTCTACCACAAATCTGCATGCCGCATGGGTTTCGTTCTTAATATTAACACCGATTTCCATTGCCATTACAGTAAGACCTCTTGTGCCAAATGGAACTCTCACGGTCCAATGATAGTAAGTTCCATCTCCCAGACCCGTAGATCGGATAAAAGTGCTATCAAGTGATGGCACCAGGTTATCAAGGCTTCTCGCCTTCGGAGCATTCTCCTGAACGATCATCGGCACTTGTTGCATTATTTGAGCAGCACACTTTGGATTTAGATCACCGTTAAAGTCATAAGCCAAAGCTCCGGAGCTTGTTGCAGTTAATAACATTGCTAGAATAAGTTTTTTCATGTTCGTTCCTTTTTTTTAAATGATATCGTTAATGGGTTTACTTTTTCTTTTCACGATTCATCAGGTGCCAGAACTATTCCAACGGACACTCGTATTTATTTTGATTTGGGGAACACTGCTGTCTAAATGTTTGACAACTAGTTGTGGACTGCGTGCGATATGTTGTGGGATTTCAAAAGCTTAGTGGGTCTCGAGTGAAAATTCCAGAAAGGTGACAAATAAGGCTCAGAAATGCTGTCCTCTTTTAGGAGAACAGCATTTTTTCTTGCAATGCTTTTATGCCTATTTTTTCAAAGGCTTTTGGATGATGTGGATTGCGTGACTCAATGTCGCTTTGGAAATCTTGATCGTTAAAGAAAAATCCGCAAGAACCAAATCCGACAACCCTCTAGATATGTGGTAGGCGTGCGCAGTTTATACGGTTTCTTCAGCGATGGGTCCCAGAGATTGTGGATAGTGCTGATCTAAAAATGCTCCCGCCTCTTTGGGGGAGGCATTTAGAAATTCATTAAACTTCGGAATGAGCAACATCAACGGAGTCAGCAAAATCAAAATACCAGCGCCACCATATGCGGCGTCCTCAAGCAATTCTGATTCCGCCCGAATTAAACCAAATAGATTCAATACGTCACCCGGCCAACATCATTCTGACTTCCTGAACTAGTCAGAATACGACATAAATGAATCTTGCGGAACCGCAGCGGAAATGAAAACGACAACTTTGAACGCGAGCTAAAAAACGTATCCTAACGACACTCCAGCCATGGTGTTCACCACGGCCTCCACTGGAATATCGAAGCCTTGCGAGGCATCAAGGGCTCCATTCCAAATGTTTTTATCTTCTGAAACAACTCGGGCGAATAATTTAAAAAGAAGTCGTTCTGAAATATAATTATAAAAGCCAACCGAACCTGTTAGATTTCCATTAAATCCATATATCTCACCTCCCGTTAGAGGAGAAGACCATGAGATCCAACTGTAAGACAAACC
>JAGIAF010000022.1:18379-18834 GCA_017745015.1 Bdellovibrio sp.
CGCCTGCCGAAACGAAGAATGTTCCAAAACTCGAGTTATAGTTAAGCTCAGGCGCAATCCCTAGACTCACGCGAAAAATTTGAAAATTTGTTGTATCGAGCAAAGCTGCGTCCGAAGAAAAGTGCAAATTATTAAAAGCAAAAGTGGCTTCTGGCCCAATTTTATATCCAAAGCCGATGTTGGCAAGCCTTCAGATCCTCGGACACCCTACCCCGGAAAAGACAATCATTATTCCCCATTCAAGAAGGGGATCCATTTTTTCGACTAAACTTTGGATATTTGCGAACTATTTTTTACGAGCCAACATAAGGCCGTCACCAACGGTTAGCAGACAAGCATTGACTCGCTGATCCTGGCTAACCTTTTCATTCATTTTACGAAGTGCTTGCGTGGTCTCGTCTTGAATTTGCATATCTGCCACAGCGCCATCCCAAAGCATGTTATCCAGAACTACA
>JAGIAF010000230.1 GCA_017745015.1 Bdellovibrio sp.
GCTTCAATTTTTGCGACACAATAAGTCGCAAAAATTGAAGCAGGCACCTTCTCGGGAAAAGAAGCTGGCACTCCTAGAGGCGGATGGATAGGCCGTCCTTTAGGGCTTGGTTTTGGGCTCTCAGGGCTGGAATGAGGCCGATGAGTGTGCCGATTACGATGGCTATAAATATATAGATGAGTTCTTTTGCTGTCATCGCGGGGCCTGTTAAGTAGAGGCCGAATTCGTTTTCTAACCATGGTTTTAGGATGGCTGCTAGAACGATGGACAGAACTGCTCCGGAAAGTACGCCGATGATTGTTAGGAGTGCTGATTCGAAAACCAGCAAACCTACGATGTGACCTGGACGAGCACCTACAGCGCGGAGGATGGCCATTTCACGACGGCGTTCGTTGAGTGATGTTGTCAAAGCGATCAGCATCGCCATGAAACCTACGGCAAGCACCATGAAGGACACCATGCGCAGAACATTTTCAACGTAAGACAAACCCTGCCACAGTTCGCTCAAAGTGGCGCCGGGGATAATCGCCAAAAGAGGCTCTTCTTTGTACTCGTTAATTTGACGCTGTAACTTCAATGTCTCGATGCGGGACTTTGCGCCGACGAAGAATGAAGTGATAGTGTGAATTTTGATATTCTCTTTTTTAATTTGCTCAGTCGGCGTTTCTTTTCCAGGAACTGGAGCCGCACCACTTTGCCAATCCATGTGCAAAGCTTCCATACCTTCAAGGCTGATGTAAACCGCGCGATCCAACGGAGTGCCTGTGGACTTCATGATACCAATAACTTCAAAAGGACGAGTGTCATGCTTTTGCACTCCCTCCCCTTTTGTTACGCCGTGAGCGACAATCACTCGGTCACCCAATTTGTAATTCAATTTACGAGCAACATCTGCGCCGATAACCACATCCCACAGGTCTTGCAAAGCGTGACCTTGTGAAAGTTCAATTTGGTTATCGCCACGATAATGATAGTGCTTAAAGAAATCTTCGTTCGTTCCAACTACGCGAAAACCCCGGTGGCCATCACCAAGAGAGTACGGAATCGTCCACTCAATGGCAGGGTTCTTTTTAATATCTTCATATGTTTCAAAAGATACGTTGTTGGTCGCATTCCCCATGTTGAAAACGGTGAACAACAATAAATTCAAAGATCCACTGCGTGCACCGACGATCAAATCGGTTTTGCTAACAGTGGAAGTGAATCCTTCTTGCGCAGCTCTCTGCGCTCTTTCAACAGACAAAAGCAACGTCATACTCAAAGCAATGGAGATCACTGTGAGGATGCTTGCGAAAGCTCGGTTCTTAAGAGACTTCACTGCCAAGTTCAGAAAAATCATGATGTAGCCCTATTGATGGATTCAAGAGAAAGAGAGCGACTGAATAGATTTTCAATACCGCGATCATGAGAAACAAAAACAACAGTTGTTCCATACAGCTCTGCCAACTCAAAGAGCAGCTTCAAGAATTTTTCGCGGTGATCGGCATCAAGGGCCGAAGTAGGTTCATCAGCTAGCAGCAAATCCGGCTTGCCCAGAAGGGCACGTGCAACGGCTACGCGCTGTTGCTGTCCCACACTCAGTTCTGTAACTTTTTTATCGAGCAACTCACCAATACCCAAGTTCCCGCATAAAGCGCGAATAACCATGTCGGTATCCACACTCCCTAAACGTGATTTCCTGACGGGACTTAGATGCAATGGAAGTTCAATATTCTCGATAACAGAAAGATAGGGAATCAAGTTGAAGCTCTGAAACACATAACCCATGTGCTCCGCGCGAAACGCATCGCGATCTGCTGAAGACATTGTTACAAGGTCATGACCTAATACTTTCAAACTGCCAGAAGTCGGTTTTAAAACTCCTGACAAACACTCCAGTAAAGTGGTTTTACCCGTACCACTAGGCCCGAACAAAAACAGCTCTTCGCCTTTTTTGACGTTGAATTCAGGAATCACCAAAGTTGGTTTGTTAGAACCAGCATAGGTGTACTGAAGGTCGCGAATTTCAATGATTGCTTCACTTGAGTTCAACAACTTCTCCACTCTTTTTGATCTCTTGGGATTTTTGCACATCCCCGATCAAAACGTCCACTTTCACAGTCTTAATCCGAGAAAAAACTTTTTGAATGTTAAAGGTCACGGAGGTTCCAGCTGGGGGCCGTGCGCAAGTCACGTTGTACTCAGCATTAACATCCGCGTGAGCATCTTTTTGATCGACCTCATACAAATCCAATTTGATTTCGCACTTCGACTCAGCGTCAAAAACAACCATGTCGTTGATCTTATCATTGAGCTTCTTAAGGCCGGCTTCCTTATTGGCTTTGTCCTTTGCAGACTTCGCCGCGTACTCGAAACCATAGATTCCTTGTGCCGGAGCGTGAAACTCAATTTTGCCGTTCTTGCCGTCGAACGCCACACTCATCGTCGCGTTACCATGCGTGTGCGCACCGTGCTCCCGCGCCGCCATGGCCATGATTGAAAACAAAAGCACTTTGAACATAGGACCCCCTATTTGTAAGGCGCTATCGCCTCACCGGTTATTTCGAAGGATGCATCACCGTACATTGATTTCTTCGTTACCAATTTCAACGTGCCATAGACCCAGATCGGCCCTTGCGCCGCTTCTGTGCCCTTTTTCATTTTCACATAAACCATTTGATTCGGCGGAGGTGCGGGAACGTGAATACAAGCCTGCGGGCTCGGCACCAACAAAAACTCCACAACATCGCGCTGATTGTCCTCTAACGGAACCATAAAGCCAGGAATTTTCACGGCCTTATTATTCAAGGCTTCCAATTCAGGAGAAGACTTGCCCGTGATATAGTCCATTTCGCCCAAAAGACGCCAATCAACCTCTACGCCATCAGGAGAACCGCCGCCGGAAAGCGAGTGATACAGAACAGCGCCCGTAACGGCCGCAAGAATCAAAATACCGGCAAAAATCCAAGTCTTCATAGTTTTATTAAAGACCTGCCCTGGGTTAAAAGCAATAGCTTTACGTGCTTTGGATTCGTCTGTTATAACAAGGTGCTTGATATACAGAGGACCTTAATATGAGTGGGAAAATTCAAAGAGTTCGTGGCACAAGAGATCTTCTTCCGGAGGACAACGTTGTTTTCCGTTTTGTCGAACAATCAGCCTATGAAAAAGCAATTCTTTACGGTTTTGGCGAAATCGAAACCCCTATTTTTGAATTTTCTGAAGTATTTCATCGCACTCTTGGCGAAACTTCCGATGTTGTCAGTAAAGAGACTTATGATTTTACAGATCGCGGCGGAGAAAGCCTTACACTAAGACCCGAGGGCACAGCGGGCGTGGCCCGTGCTTTTATCTCTGAAGGCATGAGCCAACTGCTCCCATTGAAGTTCTATTATTCTGGTCAGATGTTTCGTTATGAGCGACCACAAAAAGGACGATATCGCCAATTTTACCAATTAGGCGCAGAGTGTCTAGGTTATGACACTCCCCTTGCTGACGTAGAATGCATTGCCATGGCTTGGGATCTCCTGCAAAAGATCGGTATTTCTGCGGACTGCACTCTTGAAATCAATACTTTGGGTGATGCGGAAAGTCGCGCAGCATACCGTGATGCCTTGGTGGCTTACTTCAAAGCTCACGAAGATCAACTTTCGGCTGATAGCAAAACTCGCTTAGAGAAAAATCCACTTCGTATTTTAGATTCCAAAGACGAAGGCGATAAAAAATTAAATGAGAACGCTCCAAAACTTGAACAATACCTGAATGAGACTTCTCAGACTTTCTTTAAAAAAGTATTGGGTGGTATCGAGAAACTGGGTATTCCATTTAAAGTGAACTCGCACTTGGTGCGTGGCTTGGATTACTATTGCCACACTGTTTTCGAATTCACGACGACGAAATTAGGCGCGCAAGGCACAGTGCTTGCGGGCGGTCGTTATGATGGCTTGATCGAAATGATGGGCGGCCCTAAAACTCCAGGTGTAGGTTGGGCTGCAGGTATTGACCGCTTGGCTGATCTGACTCCAAAAGAATTGGCCGTTCGCCAAGAAGTTTTGGTGGCGATCATCGGCGCTGATGAACAAGGCGAAGAAGAGAGCGTAAAAGTCGCTCACGAGATTCGCGCGCGTGGTTTGAAAGCGGAAAACTTCTTGTCAGGTAAAATGGGTAAGAAAATGCAGAAGGCCAACAACAAAGGTGCCCACTATGCGCTGATCTTGGGTGGCAATGAAGTCGCGAACAACACCGTGACGGTGAAGAACTTCGCAACGGGTGAACAAAAAGAAATCAGCCGTGCGGAATTGAAAACTTACAGCTTCACTCTATAAAAAAGGCGTCTTGAGGGCCTAATAAAACCCACAATTTTTAACGAATTGTGGGTTTTTTAGTTTTGGGATTCTCCCTCTAAGCAACTGCCGCAATAGTCTATCGAATTCAGAGTAAAAACTTTTAGTACAACTTGCTGATGTTGGTGCTTGCGGGAGCCAGCTATCGGATTAATCTAAAAAACTTTCCTATCGGTATTTGTGTTGATTATGTTGCGAGCAGAGCATCTGCAAGTTTTGAAGGTCATTCGTACCTCCAGCCCAAACTGTTTGCCTGTGATCTGCTTGCAGAAAACGAGTGCTCCCGCAGATCTTTCCAGTTAAGAGATCTTTAAACTGGCAGCATTTGTCGTGATTAAGAACGATCTTTTTAATTGAAGTTCGGAGTGGTTTTCGACCGGGATGAGCTGAGAATTGAGTTTTGGCTTCAGTATTATTCTGATATTTATCTCTTGCAGCGTTCGTTAGCTTTATATTCTTCTTTGTATCGGTATCAGTATCAGTATCAGTCTCCATATTCTTATTCTTATCCATATCGGATTGAATTCCAATACCCGCTGCGGTTGCGACCTGTTTAGGTTTTCTCATTTGAGTTCGACGTTGAATCTCCTTCTTGGCTAAATAAGTAATAGCTTCAGCCCAATTCTGCTCCGGAACTGCATGGGCAATTAAATCTTGAGCTTGTTTTAAGATAGCTATTTGTTCTTTGCTCAATGTAATAGTTAACGTGACAGATTCGTCGCGATGGATTCTCTCTTTATTCTCAACTAGCACCGGTAAAGAGAGGGCCTGACACAAGATCACTTCTGTTTGCAGATTCAATACGCCTTAAAGCAGCAGAAGAGCTATAAACCCGTAGCGGAAGTCTTGTTTGAGCCATAAAACATTGCGTGACCATAGAGTCATAACGAAAATGAATAGGCCCAGGACACTTTTTTCTTCCTGACATATCAGGCTTTCTTTTTAAAAATCTCTGCTTCAATTCTGTTCAGACGATCTTCAATACTCTCATGTTC
>JAGIAF010000231.1 GCA_017745015.1 Bdellovibrio sp.
AGATGAAGCATCCATTTTTACAAATTTAGCAAAGGCACGAAGAGAGTATTTTGGATTCTTTTTACATCTATCGGTGAATTGACGTTGCAACCATAAACGAAATCGAACTTTGTCGTCTTCAGTGATCGTTTGCCTGCTTGTGATTGCGTTTGTTTCCATGAACGCATCTTTAGGTTTTTAAACTGAAAAATGCCAGTCAAAACGCCACAAAGTGTGGCATTATTAAGCCACAGGCAGAAAATATAGGGAATTCCACCGAAGTTACGCAGACTTAGCCCACTTTCTTTTACGACTGTCGCTACGAGTTAGGTCAGAAAAATGCCTCCGGTTGAATGGCAGCAACATAAATAGTTCTGTTTTAACAAACCAGTGTGATTCGGTTCTTTTTATCCCTGAAGTTCATCCTACTGAGAAATTCTAATAGGATTAGCAATGTTTGTGATCTCTGAACAAAAACCTCTTCAATCTGATCCAACATTTGAAAAACTAAAAGCAGTAAAAGAGTCAGCAATAAAAGCTGGCTCTTTTACTTTGTCTTTTAATCAAAGACTGAATTCACATAAAAATGACTGCTACTGATCTAGATAAGAATGCACACGTTTCAAGACAGCCTCCCTATGCAGCTGCCGGGAATTGTACCGCGCTCTCAGAAGCTTCACCGCCGGCTTCAATGATCGGGCGGGAATTATTGCGTATTGGTGCTTTGAGATCACCATTTCTTTCCCTTCCGCTTCGGACAGTCCTCGCTCTTTTTTACTGGTTCTTGTTAAGATGTATTTTGCTTCGTCGGGGTTCTTTGCTTCGTGTTTTCCGCGCATTGCTGTGGAACTTGCGGAAGGGAAAGAAATGGTGAGCGCAGTGAATACTTTGTCGACAGTCGGATACCATTTACTCGCAAAGGTCGCGGTAATAGCGAAGCATGGCCTGTTCGATAGGGGCGCGTTCTTCTTCCCCAACAATAAATACTCCGATCACAGATTCAGGAGTAGTAGAAGGTGTTTCCCACCAATCCCATTTAATGGGAGTCACCGCATCAGTAAATTGCCCACTGCGAGGATTGTAGCGAATCGAAGTTTCGAAGTCGAAAGTGGAGTCATAGCTATTAATTAGAATCGTGCCATCTTTTTCGATCTTAAAGGACTTCGCCAAAACTACATGCTGTGCGAGCTCCTCAGATTTTATATTTATAAGTGTGAGTCGATTGCTTTTAAGATTTTTCATCAATAAATCCACAGTTGCTTTATTGTTTTCCGCAGACTGAGCTATCCCAGGTAATACATACTTTAGATTTCCTGGACGGAAAAACCGACGACGCTGATTTAATTCTGTATCATTGATAAAGTTTCGCTCCATTGTCTGGCCGCCGATTTCTTCTGTGAACCCGTTTAAAAGTAATTTTAAAAAACTATGTTCTTCAAACGCGTCATTGAATTGCTCGGATCCGGTCTGGAACACTTGATACTGCCGTAGAGGCAGTGAAACCAATCGCGGTCGACCATTCATTTGGACCTCTTCAACGGAATAGCCTCGAACCATGTCCAGGATATTTTTTGTCGTCGCGGCGTCAGGAAGAGAACCCTGCCCCCAGCGAGCCAAATAGAAAAACATCCGTTGATTACTTGCCAAGGCCCAGCACGCACCTAGGGAGGGGCCAAATCTCCAATTTCTGGGTGTTTGGGCATACTTCAAAGAAAAGGCATCTTTAGAAATCGAACTGTAGATAGTATCAACACTCAGCTGATCACAGCGAAGGCTCTCCACCAATGAGTCTGTGATTATTTTTGAGTTCTGGCCTGCTAGGGTGTTGAAGCCCAAAGTAGAAAGAATAATAAATATAAAGAAACGCATCTGGAACTCCGTTCGATCAACACGAGATCAGACTGCAATTCGAGGACCACTCGCGAAGGTTCTGTGGTGGGGTGTGAGTGGCTAATGTTTAGAGAGGTGACGCAATTTGTCTCTGAGTCGTCTTGCCTCTGAACGTTTACTTTTTGTCTCTTATGTCTAAGCAATGATCGCCTCAGGAGCGTAGTGACGCTTCGTCTACTATAAGTCTCCTTGGTTCTTACATATAAGTCATCTTAGGGTGCCACTCCTTTTGCAAATAGGGTTTATTGAAGAAAACAAACAGAACCTCAGAATTGGGTATTGATATGAAGTACACTTTAAATATTCTCATTTTGATATTTGGCTCTCTCTTACATGCGGCCGACAATGGCTATGCCGTCCGCTTGATGAGCGACATTCAAAATACGGCGTCCATCAAAGAATTTTCAGACGACGGCTCCGCATTCGTGGATAACGATAATGATGCGAACGAGATCGAGGAGAAGGTCGGTGCCCCTTTAAAAACCTTCGGCGACTTCCTTGAAAAAAACCATATGCTTAATAATGTGGAGCTTCGTGACGTCCTTTATCCAAACGCCAATCGCATGCCGTTTGAAACAGTGATTTCCGGACTTTCTGAATGTATAGAAAACGAATTCGACATGATCATCATCGCTAATACTGCGGCCGGCGGAAAGGGGATTAACTCTTTGCCGGGGGGCCAGCGAATTAAATATATTCGTCGTGCCACTCCAGGATCTGGCGTTCCGCTTTTCACTCGCACAAAAGAAGGAATGATTCTAGATTTTAATAGATCTGGAATCGAAAGCGGTGCCTTGATCACGCAAACCGAAATGATTCCGATGGTTAGAAATCGATTCGGCGCCAATGCTAATAATATCTTGGCAAATTCATTTGATAAAAATGGAAACATTCTGACTTCTTCAGGCCGTGGAGGCAATAACGGTATCTTAACTTTCTCGGGACTCTTCCGTTTGGATCCAGCTAAACCAGAATTCGGTAAAGGCATGATCCATAATATGTATATTAAGTATCAATATACAAACGCCAGCAGACAAATCGTACGTGATTCGGGGATTGCGATTCACGGCACGCCGGTGATTGGTAACTTAGGTCGTCGTGATTCTCACGGTTGCTTGCGCATTCACCCAGATCTGGCCCGCGTATGGCGCGACTTCGTTTATAAGACACATACATTTAAAAGTGATCAGGTCCTTAACATGAACACCATTTCAACTCTGCCAACAGAAGATGTGAAAACTTGCCAGTCGGGGTATTCACCAGGCTACAAAGTGTTGTTAATGATTTTTGACGGCTATCAAACGACTCAAATGTAAGACGAGTCCTTTGCTGGAATACACAGAGCGTGCAGATACGGCGGATAGTATTCTGCACGCTATGAAGTACTTTTTAAATCTTTTAGGTTTGTTGGTGATCGCAGGATGCAGTACGAAACCACCAAGTGATAGATATGTTATCAATTCCATTAAAGCGGCGGATTTAGATAATTCTAAGTCCATCTCTCGCCAAGAATTCAAAATGTATTTTCAAAATCGCTATGCTCAAATCGATGCCGGGGACTCCGGTCGGTTGCCGGCGAAGCGCCTGTGCCCTGCGATTTTCGCCGATCGTATTTGTGAAGGGGCGGATTTAAATAAAGACGGTTATATCACTATTGATGAGCTTTACAGCCGTCTTGATGTGGAGTTCGCTCGTGTGAGTGCAGGGAAGAAAGACGAACTTACCTACAAAGAATTTCATCAGGCGTTATTACCGTGAACTAAGCCAAGTGTCGCTTCTGCAAACTCGCACAGAGGGCGACGCCTCCGAGGATGGCGTACCACATCGCCAAGATCCACAGCAGGAGGATCGGCAGGGCCGCAAAAGAACCGTAGATTTTATTGTAGTTGAAAACTCCCGCCGTCAAATACGCGAAGCCTTTGTGGACTCCGAACATCGCCATAGCGGAAAGCACAGAGCTGATAAAGGCCGAGCGCCAATGGACCGAAAGATCTGGAACCAACTTATAAATCAAGAACAAGCTAATCACCAAGACGCCGGCGTTGGAAACGCCCGTTGGTAAAATACGACGTACCATTTGGAATTGTTCTAAAGAGTTAAAACCCACATAGATCGCCAAGAACACGGGAATCAACAAGATCAAGACCCATTGATAGATCAAGCGTTTGTAAAACGGGCGGGTGTTTCGTTGATTCCACACACGGTGAATACCGACTTCCATATCGTGCAATAAGCGTAAGCTCGTGATGAAAAGGAAGATCGCACCGGTCGTACCGACACGACCGGCGTTGATATTCTTTAAGAAGATGCGAATCATCTTGGTGACATCGCTGCCGGCGGCTTCACGCAAGTTCATCAACAAGAAGCTTTCCACCTTGGGATAAAGAGCTTCAAAGCCCCCAATAGATTGGAACGTGGCAAGTACGACGGCTAAGAACGGAACCAGACCCAGGATCGTGGAGAATGCCAAAGAACCAGCGACTAGGGCAATTTCCCCATCGCGCATTTGTTGAAGAGTGTCTTTGAAAACACCCCACAGATTCTGCAAGCCGCCACGGATCTTAACGAGCATGAAGTCCCCTTTACTTAAAGCCAGAAGCGTTTTTGTACCGCGAAGTCGTGACCGCTACGCTCAATCAAAGCGGCATCGCAATAAGGATCATGTTCAAAGAACAGATACCATTTTTGATCAGCGGCTTGGCCCAGATACTTTTGTTTCTCTTCCATCAACACCAACGGTTGCAAGTCATAGCCCATAAGCCACGGAACTTTGACATGAGTGCTGGTAGGAACCATGTCGCCACAATAAAGAAGCGTGTTGGTGCCGTCAGTCACTGTGATGATCTGTTGTGATTGCGTATGTCCATTAGAGATCACGCAAGAAAAACCCGGAATAAAATTTTCGGTCGGGCCATCGAGCAATTTTAAGACACCACTGTCGATCAGTGGTTGGAAGTTTGCTGGATAATAGCTGGCTCGTTCGCGAAGATTGGGGCGGCTAGCGACTTCCAAATTTCCTTTTTGTGCCCAGTACTGAGCTTTCGGAAAAGTTGGAACAAGTTTTCCATTCACTTCTGTTGTCGCACCACCGGCGTGGTCGAAGTGGAAGTGCGTGATAATCACGTGGTGAATATCTTCAGGATTTAAGCCGTGCGCTTTTAATGATTTTAAAAGAGATGGTCCGCTTTGATCAATGCCGTACATTTCAGCGAATTTGGTGCCAAGCTTTTCGCCGTATTTTGCGACGAAGTCAGAGCCATTGCCTGTATCAATCAAAACATTGCAGCCTGGAGACTTTAAAAGCAATCCGCGCGCTTCCATTTGAATGCGGTTTTTATCATCCGCAGGATTGGTTTTCTCCCACAAAACTTTCGGAACCGTGCCAAACATCGCGCCGCCATCCAAGCCGAACAATCCTGTAGGAATTGGGCAGACTTCGTAAGGGCC
>JAGIAF010000232.1 GCA_017745015.1 Bdellovibrio sp.
ACTCATACGTTTTCCTCATTTTATTCCGGGCGATAAATATTCATCATAGCGCCAATGCTGAAGGCTTTACGCCTCCGCAGGCAATCTTAGCTCTTAAAAGTACAATAGTACAACCATCGTCCCATGACACCTTCGTCATGCCATTGAAGATTTCGTTCTGCTTCAGCAATTCTGCTTTTATAGATCTCAGAATTGCCTTCTGCGCGGAAATCCTCTTTAAGAGAAAGGGCAACACTCTTAGTACGAGTCCAGATTTCTTTATCGTTGGCGGTGAAATCCCTTTTCTGGAACAGAAGCCCTGCATTTGTTAGAGCTGTTTCCAGTTGTACGTCGCCATTCGTTCCGAGCTTGGAACTATAGAAGATGAGTAGGCGTCCATTGGGATTTAAGTACGAGGCAATGGAGCTCAGAGTCTTTTCCAAATCATTCACAAAATAGAGACTATCGATCGCAATAATGCAGTCGAACTTTTCCGCAAACTTGGGAAGCTTGTTCAGATCTCCAACTTGAAAATTTATGCGTGGGAATTTTGAGTGAGTTCTAGCGCTAGCTGCTTCTATCGCACCTTTCGCAAAATCCAGGCCCAGAAGGCGTGCATTGGTTAAGTCGCTGATATATTCACTTGTGAATCCGCCGCCGCAACCCAGATCAAGAACGTTTTCAAAAGGTTTTAAGTCAGCCAAGGAAACTAACTTCTGCAGTTGTTCCTCGTCGACCATATTCGCCTGGCAAAGATCTCTGCCATAGACCCCCTGGCAAAACCGACGATAGGTTTTGCTTTGTTCGCATTGAACGAACATTTTGCTGAAAATTCTCGAACCAAAAAGAAATAGGAAAGCCCTTACGAAGAAGAACTTCAAAGACATAAAATACTCCAAAAAGACAAAGTCGTAGATCTGAGTGTTGAAAGCCCAACAAGTTAACTGATGATTTTTTTGGGCGTCTAAATCAAAAGAGGATCTAGGAATTGAATGATGGTCTTCCTGTCTCTGGGCGGGCGGAAGAATATATCCAGAATAGGCTGTGGGGTAAGAAAGCTAACAGAGAGTTGTTGTCCAAAGAAGAGAGTCGTAAGTGCGACTTCTAAGAATTGACCCAAAACAACTGAAGAACCCACCAATGGCAATGTCCCTAGAGTTACGATTGAAAACATCGCAAATACTAGGTCCAAGAATATGAATAGGTCGGTCTTCTTCATGGCGCTGAATCTAGCTGACGGGCCGTTTGAGTCAATATTAATTGCCAAGCCTTCAAATCTCGCGATAAAGAACCCTATGACTTCATGGAAATTTTATCACAATCCCAAATGTAGTAAGAGTCGCGAAGCCCTAGCATTGTTAGATGCTGAAGCAGTGGACTTTAAGATCGTTGAATATGTAAAAGATCCACTGACTGTCGCCGAGCTTAAAGAATTGATTGGGCAACTGAATGGTCCTTTAGAAGCTTTAGTGCGAACGAAGGAAGCTGATTTTACGACTGCGCCATTTGACGTGAACTCTCCGGAAGAAGTGGCATCACAACTTGCAGCGAAACCACACTTAATGGAACGCCCAGTTCTTCAAGGCAAAGGTCATGCAGCTATCGGTCGCCCGTTAGAGAATATTAAGGCGTTGCTTCAGGCAGGGCGTTCCTAATGAACCAACCGACATTCAAGTTTCTATCTTTTCCCGGAAAGATTCATCTCATCGACTCTGATCAAGAAATGCAAAGGATTGCTAGTGCGCTTGAATCGGTTAAGGAATTTGGATTTGATACAGAGACTCGCCCTGCCTTCAAAAAGGGTGAAAGCTATCCTGTCGCCTTGTTACAATTAGCGACCGACACAGACGCGTATGTGATTCGCATGCGACATATCAAGCATTTCGAATTGCTTAAAAAGATTTTCGAAAATCCTAATGTGATTAAAGTTGGCGCTGCGATCAGAGATGATCTGAAGCAACTGCAAAAGAAGTTTGATTTCACTCCTCATGGCTTCATTGAGCTACAAACTGTAGCTAAAGAGAAGAAACTTGGAAGCCTTGGGCTTAAGGGGATGACCGAAGAGGTATTGCAAGCCACGATTTCTAAGGGTCCAAAAACCACCAATTGGGAAGCTCCTGAGCTGATGGACCGTCAGGTCCAATATGCGGCTACAGACGCGTGGATTGGGCTTAAGATATATCAGAAGCTTCAAACGTACTGATAAAATTTGCTTTTCATAGAATTAGCTACGAATTCCTTGGGGTTACGGCTAGATTGCGGCCTATGAATACATTTCCTGATTTTGGTCTATTGCCGTCGATTGTTAAAACTCTTAAAGCTTTGAAAATCTTCACTCCTACGGAGATTCAGAAGAACGCCATTCCTCTATTGATGTCTGGCCAATCGGTGGTGGGTGTTTCCGAAACGGGAAGTGGTAAGACCTTAACTTACGCGCTTCCGATCCTACATATGCTTAAATCGTTGGAAAACGACGGCAATCCGGTAGCTGAAGCAGCGATGCCTCGTGCAATCGTACTTGTGCCATCCAGAGATTTGGGTGAGCAGGTTTCAAAGGTATTCAAAAAGTACACTCATGATACACGCTTAAGAGTTCGTCCTGTGCTAGGTGGCACTACTTTCGAACAAAGCCGTAGAAGCATCGAGGGCGCGTTTGAAATTCTTTTGGCGACTCCCGGCCGTCTTACACAGCTAATGGATAAAGAGCTTATTAACTTTTCTGACGTGCGTATGATCGTATTCGATGAAGCGGACCAAATGCTGGATGACGGCTTTATCACTGAATCAGAAATGATCGTGAGTGCTTGTCCAAAAGATACTCCTTTAGCGCTGTTCTCGGCAACGGTATCAAAAACAGTTCAAGAACTTATGACGACACTTTTTGAAAAAGCGGAAGTGGTCCGTTCTAGTGGCGCTGGCAAAGTTGTTAAATCATTAACGACGAAAAATGAAACTATCATTGATGGCCTTCGTTGGCCGATCTTTGAGAAGCTTTTAAAACAAAAGCCTCCGGGTGGAACCATCGTATTCACGAATACTCGTGAACAGTGTGATAAGCTTGCGAATGAGATTGAGAAAAAAGGTTTTGCCTGCGTAGTCTATCGTGGCGAAATGGATAAAAACGAACGTCGTAGCAATCTGAATAGCTTCCGCAAGGGCCAAGTTGATTTGTTGATCTCAACTGATCTTGCGGCTCGTGGTTTGGATTTGGATCACGTGGGACGTGTGATTAACTATCACTTGCCTCAAGATATGGAAAACTATCTTCACCGCGCAGGTCGTACAGCGCGTGCGGGTAAAGAAGGCTTAGTTGTAAATTTGGTGACTGAGCGTGATTTGCAGTTGATCGCTAAGCTTGAAGGTAAAGGCGTTAAGGAACTTAAAACTCGCTTCAAAGACAAAAACGGTAAGCGCCTGCATGTTGCTGAAGAGTTGCGTAAACCGAAGCCGGTAAAAGCGAAAGCAACGGCCAAGGCCGCGCCTAAATCGGGCAAGCCTGCGCCGAGCAAAGGTAAAAGCGGCGGCGCAAAGCCTAAATTTAAGCCAAAACCAAAGCCGAAGTCTCGTTAGAGACTTTCGGCAATAGCAGGTGCGGTCTTTCCATTTGCTTTAAAGCTCATGAGTGAGATCGCAACTCCAATGGCTGAAATACCAGCCGCACTTGCACCGACAGCAATCAAACCAGGGCCATGATCAATGACCAAACCACCAACCCATGCGCCAAGAGCATTGCCCACATTGAAGGCCGCGATATTCAAGGCTGAAGCCAAAATTGGTGCCTGCTTCGCGCTCTCAAGAACATTCATTTGAAGTGGCGGAACTGTCGCAAATCCTGTGAACCCTAATAAAAAGACCAGCACCATCATTGCGATTTGGCTGTGAGCAAAAAGCGAAAAGCCGATACTCACGACAGTCAATGCCGCAAGACTTCCTAAAAGAGCCATTCGTAAGTTTCGGTCCGCAAATTTTCCACCTAAGATATTTCCCAGGATCAGACCCGCACCGAAAAGTAAGAGCAGTGGAGAAATCCAGCTTTCAGGAAGCTTTGTTAAGCCCGTCAAGATCGGAGCGATGTAAGTGAAGATCGCAAACACGGCAGCAAATCCAACCACGGTGATGAGCAGACCACTTAAAACATTCGGTTGACGAAGAGCTGCGATCTCGGCTTTCACATCAACAGCTGTTATATCTCGATCCATTGGAATTAAGAATTGCAGAGCTAACATGGCAATGGGGCCAATAGCTGTGACAGCCCAGAATGTGGTTCTCCAGCCATAATGCTGACCTAACCAGGTGCCGAACGGAACGCCCGCAATATTCGCAATGGTGAGGCCTGTGAACATTAAAGCAATCGCAAGAGCCTTTTGATCACGTCTGACCACATTCGTAGCAACTACAGATCCGATACCAAAGAATGTACCGTGGGCAAGAGAGGTGATCACACGAGCCGCCATGAGCAACCAATAATTTGGAGCCAGAGCGCAAATCAGATTTCCCAGAGTGAAAATTGCCATTAATACCACAAGCATTCGTTTTTTAGAAAAGCGAACTGCCAGGAGAGATAAAATCGGAGCCCCCAGGGCAACTCCCAAGGCATATCCACTAATAAGAAGACCTGCTGAAGAAATACTGACGCCAAGATCATGACTGACCTCCTGAAGAAGTCCCATGATGACGAACTCGGTGGTGCCGATCCCAAAGGCACCAACCATTAACGCATAAATTGCGGGTGGAATTCTATTTTTTGTTTCCATATTCATGTTCTCGTTTATCCGGATTAATCCCAAGCAGGCGAGAAGCCGGGATTGGCCAAGCGTTCGCCGCGATCCAGTTTCGCAATGGCAGTAAAATCATCGGCAGCCAGGAAACCTTTATGAGCTTGCAAGTTTGATTGAAGATTCTCTCGTTTGGTCGAAGACGGAATCACAATCATGTTTTGATCTAGCAACCATGAAAGGGCCACATTCGCAGGCGTCGTCTTGTGCTTTTGTGCGATCTGAAGAAGAGTTTCATCCTTCATCACTTTGCCGTAAGCCAGAGGCATATAGGCCGTGACTTGAATTCCGTGAGCTTTACAAAATTCCACGACTTTTTTATTTTGCAAGAAGGGGTGGACTTCGATTTGATTGGTCAGGATGTTTTCAGCGCCAGCAATTTCAATGGCTTCCTTCATTTGGGCGATAGTGAAATTTGAAAGACCAATAGCTTTCGTGAGGCCCTGAGCTTTTGCCTCAAGAAGAGCTTCCAGTGTTTCACGCAACGGAACTTGATTTTGTGGTGAAGGCCAATGAATCAGTGCGAGATCGACATAGTCGACATT
>JAGIAF010000233.1 GCA_017745015.1 Bdellovibrio sp.
GACAGATCCAGGACAGTACTCGGTTCGTCCAAGTTTTATTGAAAGAGCGCAGCAACAGTTTTCTCGTCACGATCTGAAGCGTTCTTGTGAACTCTTGGATCGGTTGCTGTCGAATGAAAATATCAACCGTGAAAAGCTCTTAGAGCTATTTCCATTCTAAGTCAGGTTTATTCTAAAATTTAAGGCTTACGCGCATATTAATACCAGGGTTGGCGGCGTAGCCATGTTTCTCGGCCCAGCTCAGGTTGGGTACGACCTGATAGTCTAAAATGTTTTTATAAAGAATTTGGCTAAAAGAAGTTGAAAGGCTGAAGGCCGTCAGTTGGTAATTTGGACGGTTGGTAAAATTGGCGAACATATTGTAAGAAATGTTTGAAGTGGAGCTGAACCATTGGCCCACGGCAATACCGTTTGTGACATTATAGTTGTGATCGCGTCCCTGATAGTCCCCTTCATTTACTAATGTAAGATTGTAGTACTTACTCAAAACAAAGTTGAAATTCAGACCTTGGAAACTGCCGGTACCTTGATCGGCATCAGCATAAAACTGCAGCTTTGGATTGATGCGATAATTTTTCCCCCGTTGAACGATGCTTTCAAACGTCAGCGTGTGAGAGATCTTGAGCCATCCCGAAAAGCTCACGCGAGGTTGGAAGGTTGTCTTAACTTCGCCTAATTGGGTGAAGAATCCAACGGAAGCACCGTAGTCCTTTGTACGTGGTTGAGTACGAATATAGGTTTGTGCAACCCCACGCTCCGCTGTCTCGTCATAGTTGGTAAATGTGACTTGCCAATATTCTTCCAGATTCGGAAGACGCAAGTTGAGGTTGAAGGCAAAGTCCTCTTTGAAGGCTTCTTTTTCTGAATAGTAAAGCCAGCTCTCCAGTGTAACAGATGTCGGGTTCTGAGCGGTGGTATATTGTTTCCCCGCTAAGAACAGATCCAAACCGTCCGCCATATTGTCGACGAAGCGCGAGATATAGAGATTGGATTTAATCAGCTCATCTTCCAAGTCCGCATGGGGCTTTGACGGAATGATCTCCTGATCCAGCGCAAAGCCGGAGCTTGCAATAAACAAGCTTAAGAAGATCAATAAAGATAATGATTTTTTCGTCTGCACCCTTTAATCTCCAAACATGGTCTATTCTAAACGGACATTGATGTTGTTGTCTCTGAGTATCTTTGCGCTGTTTGCAGAAACAGCTCAAGGCTATGTTCCGCAGCGGGGCAACGTCACCTTCACCTTAGGTCCTTATGTTTACAGAACGAACTATGATGGGATCTTGTCAGAGAATAATCCTTGGGAATCGGGGATCTCGTTGGTGGCAAATGGCGACGTCAGTGACCATGGCGCCTTAGAAATTGCTGCGATCTATATGTACAAGAATTACTTTCGTGAAGAGAGCGGCAAAGCCATCGCCGAGCGTGCGCAACTTATGCATATCACTGTGGGGTATCGTCGCTATTGGGCGCCATCGTTTTCAACGTCTTTGGCATTGTACACGTCGTACCCCATGGGTGATACGACAACAGTCCATAATGACTTCACCGCAGCAGATCAGATGCAAACTTCAGGGCGCTCGGGCAGTGAGAGTGGTCTTGATTTAGCTCTTCAAGGAGAGCTGTGGAATTCTGGACGTTATGCAATTTGGCTTGAGACAAGGTATTCCTATGCCATCATTGAAAAATCCCATGAGTATTCGGATCAATATGGAGCTATGATTGGTCTTCGGTACTTCTTTCAAGCCCGGGTTGCTAAACCAAAAGAGCTTGTAAAGCCCACACCACCAGCACCGCCGCCGCAAAGCCCTCAGTTGGAACCTCGGAAATAGTCGAGTGTATGAATGCATATGGGAATAAGATAAATCCAGGTATCTAATGTCTTCTAGGAGGACATTATGCCACGTGGATCAAAAGAATCATACAGCGGAAAACAAAAAAGAATGGCTCAACATATTGAGGAGAGCGAGAAAAAAGAAGGTCGCTCCGGAAAAAGAGCAGCACAAATCGCTTGGGCCACTGTCAATAAAAGAACTGGGGGAGCTGCGAAAAAGAAATCGGCCTCGTCAGCATCTAAGAGATCACGCTCAAAAGCTCACTAGTAAAAAAAGCAATGGCCGAAGTGGCCATTGCTTTCATCTTCTTAAGCTTTTTCTGCCTTAAGATATTTTCTTTCAAACCAGAATGTTCCTGCTGGCAGAACGGCAGCCACAAATGCCCACATTTTTGTTTTTGTCGGCCAATTCATCTCCGAAGCAATGAAGTTTGCAAACAAAATGTAAGCGACGAACAATCCACCATGGATCGGGCCCATCGTTTTTACGAAAGCTGGATTGCCAGCCATGTATTTCATTGGCATTGCGATGAAAAGAAGAATCAAGAACGAAGCGCCTTCGAGCCAACCTAGAATTTTAAAAGCTGATACCATGGAGTACTCCTTAAATGACTCCAACCTATCTGCTTCTGTCGTATAAGGCACTAAAAATACTTTGCTAGTGGTGCAACATATTAATGCGTGTTTCATTTTGGGATTTTTCGAAGGGAGCAATCAGTTATTCCTTAGATATTCCGATATGTTTCTTGAATGAACCGCAAAGGCATGACTCTTACAAATATTCTTGTTGCAATCGCCTTGGCAGGAGTCGCATCTTCTGTCCTGCTCTATATTCAAACAATTGTTAATAAGAATCTCTCAAAGGTGAGCAATCAATCATCGCTCGTCCTTTTGGAATCTGATGTTATGCGAATCACGGAAAATCCAAGAATCTGCGCTGAAGCGTTTTGGAGCAGCGGTGTGATTCCAGCTTATTTGGGAACTACGATCCCTTTGAGTGAAATCAAAATTGGCAATATGCCTGTTGCAAAAGTCGGCGCTATTTTTGATCGAGGAGTTAAAGTCGATAGCATCGAAATCGTTTCCAAAAGTTCCACCGGGATTGTTGTGGCAAATGCCTTCCGCCGCTGGGATGCAGATTTGAAAGTTGAGTTCTCTGATATCTCCGGAAGCACGAGCTCGAAGGTTGTAAAAACCTTTCCGCTGTCATTGCGAACGGTTGGATCCAGCGGTCGCATTGAGGCTTGCGGTCGTACTGAAGCAGTTTCGACAGGAGCCGCACTTGGTTATAGTTGCGACATGAACACAGGAATGGAGTCTCCAAATGTTTATTCGCGCACAGTCGCAGGAAAAGTATTTCGCGTGATGCGCTATGCGTATTTCACAAATCCGCAGATTCATGACGGTGGTAAATCAGGAAGCGATGATACGGCGACGTACTATTGTGTGCAACAAGCCTCTGATTTGGGAAGAAACGGCTCCCTCGGAGTTTGTATTAGTAAAGAGGCCTGTGTATGGCGTTAAATACTTTGCGTAACAATCGCGGCTCTTTGCTGATGACGACAATGATTTTTGTCGGCACCGTGGCGGTCATCTTAGGTCTTGCTGTTAAAATGAGTTTGAATAGTTCCCAGGATCGTGCCAATGAATCAAAGTCTGCGCAATTGGACATCGTGATCGGTGCTGTTCGCGCGGCCCTGGTGCAGCAAACTCAGTGCGGTCAGGTCTTCGGTGGAATCACTTATGCTGGAGAGGCGAGACCTGTTCCCAGTGTCACCGTTGTAAAAGGCAATCCTATAGCAGTGGGAACTGCGGTGGGGCCGGGCCTCCAGGTGAGTGAAATTTCCTTGGTACCTATTGTGGGAAAAGGTTCGCGCGAATTGTCTGATGGTTCGCGAGTTCATTTTGCGAATCTGCATTTTGAATATGCTGGCGGCTCCAGTTGGATTTCTAGAAAAAAACAAATAGATGTGCCTTTGCGTATTGTGGTGAATCCCGCTAAGCAAATTATCAGCTGTGGTGATGAAGCTTTCTATACGGCGATCGAACAGGCGGATAATATCTGCTACAACACCAACCTAAAGCATCGCGCTACGCCCGTTATTTTGGGCGCGACATTTGATGCCTATTACATTGTTTATAATCGTGACAGTGGCTTGAGATACTATTGCGTGATTCCGCGCGGAAGTGATGCGGGCTTTTTAACGGCCTGCTTTGATGGGCGGTGTATGTGGAATTAAGACGCAATCAAAAAGGTCTTTCAGTATTAGAAGTTTTGGTGGCCGTCGGTATCATGCTTTTTGTTTTTATGGCGGCCTTGGAATTCTTTAGAGGTGCTTACAGCAAGCAAATTGAAGAAGAACAATCAGCTTCATTCTATCAAGCTCTCTTGGTATTTGATTCCTACTTATCTGAGGACTCGACGTGTTCAATGAGTCTTGCGGGAAATCCTTCCCTGAATCCATACAATGGGGGAAAAGCAAATTTACAGCGCTTGAAACGGCCTTCCGGCGATCTCTTCGTTGTGGGCCCATCAGAGCACGGTGTCGTGGTGGATAGCATCGAGCTTGAACCCACAGCGGGAATCACACCAATCACCAACAATGGTCATAAGTACTATGTGGTGGATTTAAGTGTTGCGGGTAAAACAAAATCAGGAAAGCCTATCGACAATAAAAAATTCCCATTCCGGTTCGTTGTGAACACAGATATGGCAGGGAAGGTCTTAGGGTGCTCACGTTATCTTCAAGGTCAGGCCTTTATGACCTGCAACCCAACGGGCTCTCTTGTGGGCAGTCGCACTATTCAAGGAATAAACTATTTGGTGTATTTGATTGCGCGGGAAAATGCCGGCGGAGCGATGAATATTTATTGTTTGAAAGCGCCCTCAGGCTCCGCAACACTTTATGTCTGCGGACCTAAGGGGCCGTGCTTAGTTAATTGATGTACGGATAAATCAAAAATCTAAAGGCGATCAATCCCACAACCAATAAACCCAAAATCATAATTCCACGTGATTCATTCTTCTTCATAAAACAATCCTTTAAAAATAAAACTAAAAGCGTTCATCAATAGATGAGCGCGTTATTTAAACTGACGAGTGCACATCTTTTAAAGGAGTTGGGGCGGGGCGCGAGAGTCCGCAAGTTCCGCAACGCGAAAGACATTCAGGTGCTCGTAAACATCTGGCGCACGGATCGACACCAGTGGTTTTGATTTTAAAATCAAGGTCTCAAGGAGTGTAAAGACCGGCCATTGCTTCTCAGGAGTCTGCAGAGAGCGAGATGAGCTTTGTTGCTCAATCAGGGGCAGGGCTTGGAGTTTGCTGTGAGGGGCCCATTGCGAGAGCGGTTCGCTCACGGATCCATTCGGCGTCGGATGAAATCCCAGAATAAATAATAAGAGTGATAAGATCGCAGCAATTCTCACCAGGAC
>JAGIAF010000234.1 GCA_017745015.1 Bdellovibrio sp.
TCATTCAACGCAACAAGTCCTTCCATATTCCAAGGACTATCAAGCCAATTATCAAATCTCTCGGGGTTCTCATTAATCGCAATGCCAGCATCTTTTAACTTCGCTTTTACAGCCGAATTAAAATCTTTAAAGCCCAACTCAACCGCGGCTTTGTTTCGAGCGTCCTTGATTGATTGATTTATTTGGGCAGTTAAGGCCTTCTCTTGATCTTTGTATTTAGATTGACCGTCTGATCCCAAACAAGAGGCGGCAAAAAGATCCTCACAGACAAGCTTGTCTGTAGAAGAATCCTTCGTCATCGTGACGTTACAAACGCCACAATCAGAACCAGGTGTTGAGAGAGCTTTGATTTTCTTTTGCGCTTGATCCAGCTGACCTACGGGACCCGAATTTGGCTGCGCTGAAAGGATCAAGGGAAAAAACACAACGAGAACTGAAAAACTTTTGTTCATATTTTAAGATTAAACCAAAAGATCATAGTTCCAATAAGAACATCTCCAACACTACCTAAGTCGCGCATCAGTCTGTTTGCACTCAAAGTTCCAAATCCACTGATCACTAGTTCTGACACGCCCAACGACCTCAGAAGCATCGTTCATCACATCTTCATCAGAGGCATGAGCGTCTTTTTCATTCAAAAAACGGATATTCAAACCATCCTCTTTTGTGTTGTCGGCATCACCATGCCCCTTCCCGTCCTCCGAGAACACGGAACCGGTGTCACTTTTTCCTGGTACGGGTATTGCTTTAGCGAGCTGTGCCCGTAAACAAGTAGCCTTTTGCTACATCGGGAGGGGGAAAAACCATTATGAAAAAAGTTTTAATCGTTTTGTTAGCGAGTTCTATGTTTTTCAATACGGCATGTACTGATGAAGACGCGGCCTTAGGCGCTGCTGCCGTAGGTGCCGCGCTTGATATCGGTGTGGCAGTTGCCGTTGGAAATGCTGAGCGCCGGGATCGTCATGATCACCATGATGACCATCGTGATGACTGTGATCATGGTTACGATCACGATCATCATCGTGGAGATTGGGATCGTGGGCGTGATCGCAGAAATTACTCTTTGAATATCGCACTACCCGAGGGTGTGTCGATATTTTCTCAAGCGCCAGTTTCACCGGAGATTAAAAATTTCTCTATTAAGTACAATGTTCCAACGGAAGCAGCACAAAAGATCCAAAAGGCTTTCTTAAATGCGAAAGCACAAGGTCTGTCGTCCTTCGCGACAATTGGTCTTAGCAAAGATGATATAAAAGGCATTATCAAACGCGAAATGCCTGAATCAGATTCTTTGCAATCAGTGGCTAGTAAATTGGATATCTCTCAAGCTCAGGCGCGCGATTTAATCAAGTATATGATCACAGAATTCGATATTCAGGCGGCCAACGTGACAAGCCAATACTGGCAGGCATGTATTGCTAAAGGCACCTGGAAGACTCAGAAGAGCTCTTCTTGTACGTCTGTAAGTTCACGTGGTTGCGGCCCATCAACGGGTGCAACACTTTGCTTCTAGGCGAGTTCTTGTCAGCGGCTGGTTCACTAGCCGCTTTATGATCAACGGATCAGAATTTTCTTCGTTACTTCATAGGCGTCTTCACCAATTACTGAGAGGACAATCGCTTCAATCTCATCATATCGTTGATACTTAAGGACTGCGACGGAGCGATGGGCTTTTCAGAATTTTTGGAGCGCATCGTTTCACCACTATTGGTTGAAAACATATACGGTGGATAAATCATAATCGACGAGTAATCAAAGGCTCCAAGTGCATTGGCGGACGACGCCTCATTTGAAAACTTCTCGAAATTTAGTTTGGCGCTCGGCTGAACATTGTTCCAAAGAATTTCAATATATGCATCGCGATCGCTCCTGTTTTGCTCGTGAACAAAACCAATGGCATGCATAATTTCGTGAGCGATCTCTTTGGCGCCACATCCTGGCGCCACCCAAAGTGGCTGCAACCCGCCAATACGACCTACATAGGATTTGCAATTGCCAGTCCCCGCCTCAAAAACTAAGGCATCGGCCTCTTCCGTATAAGGTCTAAACTCTATCCCCGTATCGGTAAACTGACTGATCGCCTGCATAACGGCGGCAGGATTTGAGATATCACTTTTAATAACAAAAGGAATGACCCCATTAGGCCATCTTACGGAAGCACCTTTTGCGAATCCAGAATACTTCTGCCCTGGAGCAGGTACTCCCAAAACAATGTCGCCTTCCACCACAGCAACGCCATCTTCAATTTCGTAACCGAGATAGTCTCCACCCTCTTCAGAATCATCTTGTGACTCTGAATTCCCGGACGAGCTTCCCACTTGGGTTAACTCTATTTGCTGAGATGCGCTGGTCTTTAATTTCTCGATTGATTCAGTAGTTTGTACATCTGCAGAAGGAGCTGCTGCTGGATTTGAAAAGGAAGTCTGGTCAGATTGTGGTGATGTGCTCTTTAATCCCGCACGAGTAAAGAAGTAAACTCCCGACAACACAATCACACCAAGGATAGCACTGAGGACGAACTTCTTTGCATTCATAAGAAAATTTAATCACAACAACCGCAAAAATCCAAACTCCTTGCACTTAAAAATAAAAAACCCGCTGCTTGCGAGGCAACGGGTTTTGGAAATCATTTAGCTGGTTTGAGACTAGCTATGTGCTTTTTTTGATTTCTTGCTTTTGTGCTTGCTGTGTTTGCTTTTTTTATTTTTCTTGCCTGAATGCTTCTTTTTTTGGCTTGGAGCTTCAACTGGAGCTGCCTTATCAGAACCTTGACCAACTAGTGCCATTTCATCAGCAGGTTTACCAGGAGCTTCAGTTTCTTGTGCGAACGCGCTCACGTTGAAAGTAACAGCCATCAAAAGAATAAATACGAATTTCATAATCCCTCACTTGTCCGAAAAGCATAGCAGATGAGAAGGATTGATCAATAGGCTGAAGCGCCACGGCATTCAAACAGGACCCTGCCAATAGCGCAATTCAGAAAGAGCCTTATATTTTAAGACTCTTGGGGAGGACTAGTTGGGGCAACCAAAAGCCTGCTTTTGACCAGCATTGAGCTCAAGGTCCGTGCGAACCGGATAGTTCCGAATACGTTTCATTAAGTTGGAACGGTTCGGCTCTTGAAGAGCATAGCCATTTAAAGTTTTATCCCAATAGTTGATTGCTTCGTCAGCACTCAAACCACAGAAAGTTCTCAGAACGATGGCTGCCGCAAAGCCTGAAGCATGGGCACCATTGTTACAATGAACAAAAGTATGCTCCTTCGTGCTAAGACCCGTCTGGATATTTTCAAGAATGCGATTCATCTCCTCAGGCGTTCGGAAGTCTTTCGAACCTCGATACTCAATAGTCCCTCTGCTGCACTCCACAGTCTGGTGAGCCCCACCATACAACGTGTAGGCATGGGTAAAGCCGCGTTCACAAAGACCTCTAAGGTCGGATGTACTCAGTGGCTGGCGATTCTTGACGCCCCCACGAGCTAGCAAACCACCTAGAACTCGTTGTTCGTTTTTGATTTCCGCCTGCGCCGACAAGGCAAACAGGCTGAGAGCTAAAATCATGATCTTTTTTAAAGTCATTGAGCTTTTCATAACAGGTCTCCTGGGTGAATTTATATCTATCTATTTTCAAATAAAGTTAAGACCACCGCAACGGCTCCGCGATTGGCCTCGATGGTATCGTTAACGTAGGCGCTGCTTATTTCTGAGTTGGTAACCGCATCCTCTGCAGATGGCATCTTAGTTCTATTTTTTGCAAGAAGCGCCTCAACCTGGGCAAGATTCTTTTTAAATCTGACGTCGAAGCCTTCAGCAACAGGCCCCTCAACAATGACCTTCGTCAGACACACTGCTTGTTTAACGTATTCGTCCGTCTCCACTGGAAAGGTCGTACCGCTTACAAATTCATTCTCTAATAGACTGAGCAACTTTGCACGCAGGGCCACGCCACCACGCCCGATAGATTCTTTAAATTGAGCTCGACCACCATACATATCGGCGAACTCAAGAACAACACCATCAGCCTCCCCGTCGCCATCACAAGTTATACGGGATTCATTGCCGACGAACCACTCGACAGCCTCTGGGGCCGCAATTGCGGATGTGGATGTTCCAAGAATAAAAGCTAAAGATAGGATTTGTTTTTTCATGCCCCAGATAGGGTGCAATTGATGTTCCCCGCTCAATACGAGTTTATTTCAATATAAGGAGCTTGCTGCTGTCTAAGAGTTTTAACAGTTACAAAAAGGGCCGAAGTTTACCTATAGTTCAGAAACATTAAGATGACAGCACAAATGCCGGCGGCCATTGAGTAACCCTGATCAGGATCTCACAGAACGCTTGAAGGCCCTCCACATCTGCTTGATCGAAGCGATTCAACACTGGCGAATCGATATCTAAAACACCAAGAAGCTTGTCTTCCAATAGCAAAGGAATGACAACCTCACTGCGTGAGTTCGCATCACACACAATATGCCCTGGGAATTGATCCACATCGGGAACCAATTGAGCTTCCCGTGTTTGCGCAGCGGTACCGCAGACACCTTTACCAATTTTGATTCTTGTACAAGCTGGCAACCCTTGAAAGGATGACAGCAGAAGCTCATTGTTGTGGTTTAAGTAAAACCCGACCCAATTGATTTCAGGTAAGTGTTGATTAAGAAGTGCTGAGAAATTCGCAAGATTTACGAACCACTCTTTTTCAGCAAGGCCCTGAGCCTCGGAATTCAATTCGCGGTAAAACTTAGATTTATCAGCATAAGAAATTCGATTGCTTGAAGCTTGCATCACCCAGCATTAGCACGGAGGTCGGAAGAAAGACATTTATATTTACTCTCACCACTATTCATGATGAGAGCAAATACTGTCGCGGTCGCTGGGAGAACTACTCGCCGCAAACTTCCATTACGGAACCATCAAGACTTACACTGACAGTCTTTTCAGTGATCCAAGAGTAAACGACTTTCTCGTTGATACGATCGTAGGCCGCATGCTTAACCTGCAACTCAACTGAATACGACTTACCTTCAGGAAGGCATGGCTCACCACCGTTATTCTCAACAACTTTAACGATAGTTCTTGTGTCATGGTCTTTAATCTTCTTAGCGATCTGCTCAATAGTGGGACGTGCCGCGAAAGCTGATGTTGTTGCACCCAAAACTGCGATAAATGCGATAACTGACTTCATATTAATTCTCCTGTTTATTTGTTGTAACTGACAGGCAGATAACTACACGATTGTATTCACTGACCGCAAT
>JAGIAF010000235.1 GCA_017745015.1 Bdellovibrio sp.
TCTTTATTCATTGAAACCTGATTTTCATTTCGGATTTCTTTGCGTGTGGAATTCCCAGAGCGGTCCATTGTCGTACAACCTAACATGGACACTACAAGAGCCAAAGATAGCAAAACTCTCACCGACAACCTCCCTATTGCAGCTTCAATACGATCTCGTCACGATTTTCAGAAACCTTCATGAGCTTCTGACCATTCACATCCAGAGTCTCAAGCTTTCCTGCTAACTCCGTTGATGAGGCCGCCGTATCAACTTCAAAACTTACAGAGTCTGAGCTGACAAGACGTTCGCGAATATTCTTTACTTGAGTCAATTGCGAGCGAATACGCTCCTTCAAAGCTTCCATTGATGGCAAATTGTGTTTGCCGGTGATCGTGACACGAACAACAGATGTCCCCAACGAACCACGCTGCCACGCTTCGAAAACTTGCGATGCGAGGTCATTAGCAACAGCTTCAGATACTTCGCGGATTTTTTTATCCACAGCACCTTCAAAGCTGCCTTCAATATCATAGCGACGAGACACATCGGCAATAGGACGTTGATTGCTAACCTGGATCGCAGTCATGCGGATCTCAATTCGATAACCGTTGCCCTTATCTGCTTTGTTCATCAAAACTTGGCCGTCGATCATCACCGGCGCATTGAAATACTGAGCGAAGAACTGCGCATCTTCACCGGCAATTTTCTCATTTTGGAAACCGCTAGGAACATTGGAACCAAGACCGGCCTCCAATGGTTTAATCACAAAGAAATTGTTCTTTTGGAATGAAGAGCGCAAAGCCTCTTCAAGCGTGCGACCTTGCTTAATCAAAAAACCTTGAGAATTTTTATCGCCCGTTTGCCACCAACGATACGCACGACCTTCCACACGGTCCACCCAGCTAATCACTGGCAACACAACCGGAAGCGTGTCGTTCTCATTAAGCAACGAATTGTCCTGCAACATCTGCTTAAGATCGCGAACAGATACTTTCACACTCACGGACATCTTAAATTCTTCGCCTTCTTGAGTGATCGGCGAAGGCTTTTGGAATGGAATATAACGAGCGGAATTGCGAATGATCTTACTGTTGATAAGCGCTTTATTTTTATTAAAACGCTCCTCACCAATTAGATCACGAATCACTTCTTCAGAGATTTTCTGAGAAGCTTGATTTTGAATGTCGGATTTTGCAGCTTGAGGAGTTGTCTCTTTGGAAACTCCGGCAAAATTTCTTTCGAGAAGCTCTGCCTGCTGTGCAAATAATGAAGAAGAAAATAACAATACAAAGAGCCCAATCAAAGATGCGTGACGCATTTTCCTACCTCAATTCAATAAAATCTGTACGACCAAACAACATGTGAACGCCTTCAAAGAAGTCGTTGCTTACGTTGACGCCAGATCCCGCCGCAGTCTCCATCATCACACGACGACTCACATCTGGTATATCAATTTCCAGACTTACTGCCGTAGGACCGGGATGTTCTTTCATCAATGACTGCAGGCGCGGATAATCCTCATAAGGAACCTTATCTAGCCTAAAGACCATGCGTTTTGTCTTTTTTAGAATGTCTTCTAACGGAGAAACGGAATCGACCATAACTTTGGCATTCCCTTCTTCTACCTCGAGACCTCCACCAATCAATAGTGGACGCTCATCTTTTAACGCCTCACCGTTTTTAGCAAAAGCATCGGGGAAGATCACAAGCTCCACGGCGCCCGTAAGGTCTTCGAGTTTACCGAAGGCCATACGAGTTCCTTTTTTGGTAATCAACTCACGCATCTCAGTGACTAGACCTGCGATGATGACACGTTTCTTCGCGGCATCACGATTCTTCCAGTCTTTCTTCGCGGCTTGCATCGCTTCCCATTCCGGGGAGCCTTGGGTTGGCATTTGCGCTGGAAGATCTACGATTTTACAAGTTGTAAAGATCTCAGACAGTGTATCAAAACCCTTCAACGGGTGATCACTTAAATAGAAACCCAAAACTTCTTTCTCGTAAGCCAGAGCGGCCGTACGGTTCCATGGTTTGGTTTCTTCAAGTTTCACAATCGTTTCAGTAGATGGTCCCAAATCAAACAATGAAGACTGACCCAGCTCACGATCTTTTTGCAAACCTTGAGCACGATCCAAGAACTTCTGATAACCACCCATGATTTGAGCACGGTGGGCACCGAAACCATCGAAGGCACCTGCTTTAATCAAACACTCGATCACTTTTTTATTCACGCGACGAAGATCGATAGAATTAAAGAATTCGTCCAACGAATTGAACTTTTTATCTGGCATGTTGTTACGAGCTTCAACAATAGCTTCAACGGCATTTTGACCAACACCTTTGATACCGCCCAAACCGAAGTAAATCTCGTCACCATGAGCATCGAATAGATAATCCGAGAAGTTCACGTGCGGAGACTTCACTGTGATACCGCGTTTTGCAGCATCCTTAGAGTATTTTACGATTTTTTCCGTGTCAGATAACTCCGTCGACAACAAAGCGGCGAAGAACTCAACCGGGTAATGACATTTCAACCAAGCCGTCTGCAAGGTAACAACAGAGTAAGCAGCGGCATGGGATTTATTGAAACCGTAGTCCGCAAACTTGTACATTAAATCGAACAACTCAGAGGAGCGTTCTTTGTTGTGACCACGCTCCACAGCGCCCTTCATAAAGCGTTCGCGGTGTCGATCCATCTCCTCTTTAATCTTTTTACCCATCGCACGACGAAGCATGTCGGCTTCACCCAGAGAGTAACCGGCAATTTTCGAGGCGATACCCATAACTTGCTCTTGGTAAACCATGATGCCGTATGTCTCAGAGAGAACTTCTTTGGTATCTTCTAACAAATACTCCACCGGAGCTTTACCGTGCTTACGATCTGTAAAGTCTGGAATATTCGCCATCGGACCCGGACGATACAAAGAAGTGATCGCCGTGATATCCGCGAATGACGAAGGTCGAATTTTACGAGTGGCATCCGTGATACCCTCACCCTCGAACTGGAACACCCCGGCAGTATCCCCGCGAGACATCATTTCAAAAGTGGCCGTATCGGTCATCGGAATCATCGGCGAAGCGATCACTTTGCCACGATTCTTTTTGATCAACTTCAAAGCCATGTTGATATGAGTGAGCGTTTTCAATCCCAAGAAGTCGAATTTGATCAAACCGATTTTCTCAGCGTGCTTCATATCGTACTGAACAACTTGCTCACCATCGGCACCTTTATACAAAGGCGCATGTTTAACCAGTTGACCGTCACCGATGATAACGCCGGCAGCATGGATACCCGCATTTCGCACCATACCTTCCACGCGTTGAGCGAGGTCGATCAAGGTGGCGACAGTGGGATTCATCTCCATCAACTCAGTGATTCGAGGCTCCATCTCTAGAGACTCTTTCAAACTGATACCCAGTTTATCTGGAATAAGCTTTGTTACTTGATCCACTTCGGCGAAAAGCATTCCCAAAACACGGCCCACGTCTTTCAGTGCGGCACGAGTTTGCAACTTACCGTAAGTGATGATCTGAGAAACTGATTCTTGTCCGTACTTTTGAGTCACGTAACGAATCACTTCCTGACGACGGTCCTGACAGAAGTCGATATCGAAGTCCGGCATGGAGATACGTTCTGGATTCAAGAAACGCTCGAACAGAAGGAAATTTGGAAGTGGATCCAAATCCGTAATTCTTAAAACATAGGCGACAAGAGAACCGGCCCCGGAACCACGACCAGGGCCCACAGGGATGTCATGATCCTTGGCCCATCCGATGAAGTCTTGGACGATCAAGAAGTAACCGTTGAAACCCATGCGATCGATAATACCGAGTTCGTAATCAAGACGAGTGTAGTATTCAGGTTTTTTCTCTTCAGGAACAGCTTCTCCGCGAGCCGCCGCTTCTTCAAAGCGGGCGAGCAAACCTTCTTTTGCTCGACGGGCAATGTCTTCTTTCAGACCCACACCTTCTGGAGTTGGGAAAGTCGGAAGATGGTAAATCGGTTTTCCCGCATCATCTTTCAATTTAAATTTCACATCACAGCGCTCAGCAATTTGCAAAGTGTTGCTGATAGCTTCTGGAACATCCGCAAAAAGCTCCTGCATTTGTTCAGGCTTTTTGAAATAGAACTCATCCGTTCCTAAGCGAAAACGATGCTCATCACTCAAAGTTTTATTGGTACCAATACAGATCAAAACTTCTTGAGCGATCTGATCGTCTTGAGTCATGTAGTGCACGTCATTACTTGCCACGACAGGCGTGCCTGTAATTTTAGAAGCTTCTAACAAAAAGGGATTGATTTGATCCCACTCCGGAACTCCCGTACGACACATTTCTAAATACAAACGATCATCAAAGATTTCTTTAAGTTGGCGGATTTTTGCCAGAGCTGCATCCGGACCTTCGCGCAAGAAAGCTTCCGCCACCTCACCGCGCAAACCGCCGGTCAAACAAATCAAATCAGAATTGTATTCTTTGATAACTTCATAATCGATACGCGGCTTCCAATAGAAACCCTCTTGGTATCCAATCGTCGAAAGTTTGCTGAGATTTTGATAGCCCTTGATATTTTGAGCCAAGAACACCAACCGACGTGGCCCCTGAGCCACTTGATCGCGATCTTGTTTTTTTTCATGACGAGAACCCGGAGCTAAATACGCATCCAAACCCAGAATCGGTTTTACGTTGTTGTCTTTACAAGCAAAGTAAAACTCAACGGCTCCAAACATGTTGCCATTATCAGTCAATGCGACCGCAGGCATATTCATGGCCGCAGCTTTTTTAGCAATGGCTTTTACACGACAAGCGGCTTCTAAAAGAGAGTATTCTGAGTGAGTATGAAGATGTACAAAAGACATGGTAATTTCATATCTTAGCTAGGCCTTTTGATCAATTGGGAGCTTTGCGTTATAACCCCAAAACTGAGGTAAAAGAAAGGCTGTTAAAACCACTGCCACAACGCAAATCATTCCTCCCGAACTGACACTCAAAGGAACTGAAAAACGCGCCGCGACCCAGCCTGCTCTGGCGTTACCTAAAAGCGGACCCGACATATACGAAATCATCTCAATTCCAGAAAGACGACCGCGTAATTCATTAGGAACGGTTTGATTCCAAATAACGCCACGGAACAGACCGCTCATCATGTCTGCGGCACCGGCAAGCCCCAGGAAAATCAAAGCCGTCCAAAGGTTTTCCGCGTAACCGACGCCAATGATGAAAACAGCCCACAGTGCGGCGGCGATCACCACGGCACGAC
>JAGIAF010000236.1 GCA_017745015.1 Bdellovibrio sp.
AAAGATAAGAAAGTCCTTCGCCGAACAAACAGAAAAGCAAAATAGGACGACGACCTAAGCGATCACTCAAGCGTCCCCAGAATGGAGAAAATAAAAACTGCATAAGTGAGTAGACAGAAAGAAGAAGTCCAGTTTGCAGCGCCGTCGCACCAAAATTTTTGCTCAAAAGTGGAATGATCGGAATTACTACACCAAAGCCCACAAGATAGAGGAAAACAGTGAAAAAGATGATCGCGAGCTGTGATTTGTTTGATGTCATGGTCATAGGGTTGTTATTATTAGGAAGTTATGAAAATGGCAAATAATCTTAAGCGTTTGACAGCAGTCTTTCTGGGGCTTTTTGTGAGTTCTTCGGGGGCGTTAGCCTTTGATAACTATAAAGAATTTAGAAGGGATCGCTGGGACTTCGAAATCAATACCAATTTCTTTTATTCCGAAGCCAATTTTGAAAACTTTGGCGACGGCACTTCTAATCTAAGTAGCGGAAACCACTATCAGCTTTTGAATGTGGATTTCGGGACCCGCTATATGCCGTCGCGCAATTGGTCGGTTTTTGCTATCGGAACAATGAGTGCGGCGGAAAGTAAAAACTCCGTCGCGACGCGTACGAACAGCACATTCTCGCAGTTTTTGGGCGGTATGGACTTCATGGCTTATAATGGCCTTTTCCAATTGGTGCCGGAACTTGCGTTCATCGTGCCTTTTCAGG
Source organism: Bdellovibrio sp. (assembly GCA_017745015.1). Lineage (GTDB taxonomy): Bacteria > Bdellovibrionota > Bdellovibrionia > Bdellovibrionales > Bdellovibrionaceae > Bdellovibrio. The sequence goes on from JAGIAF010000236.1 coordinate 710, forward strand.
AAATCGACGCCAATTCAGATGAAGTGCTCAATAACGAAGGCGTTCTGCAGTTCCTGGCTCGCGTGAATGCGCAAAAAGATTTCGGAACTCTTCGGGCCTACGGTTGGATTGGTTTTAATTACCGCGGAGACGAGCGTTCTTATCTGATGCCGTGGGGTGGTGGTTTGCAACTTAAGTTCAATTCCGTTCGTTTGGGCGGGGAGATCTTTGGTGCGCAAAGTGTTACCGACGACAAAGATACGAATAACAAAGCCGCTCGTAATGCCCATCTTGCAGAGGTCGACGCGGGTTCTTATAAGTTCTATTCGGTAAATCCGTCGATTGTGGATTCAAATTTTTATGCAACTTGGGTGGTAAATCCTGCGTGGAGTTTGCAGTTTAATGCCGGAACCACAATTGCCGGAGAAAATGCAGCGGCCGGATATCATGTTGGTGGCTTTATTCGCTACAGCTTTGATATGGCGTCGGGCTATTCGCAAGATTTCTATACAGAGCCACCGCCATCAGCGGTGCCGGCGGGTAAATCTCAGATGTACAATTCACAAGATCAAGAGTTGAGTTCTGAATCTAAAGTTAAAAAATTCAGAGAAGAAACAAACGACGGTGTTGATCAACAGGTTTTCAAGCCACGTCCAACGAAGAAAAAACCGCGTCCTAAAACAAACGAGAATTTGCAAAATCAATTAGACGACGTTGAATTCCAAATCGATCTTAAGAGTAAGGGCCACTAAATTTTAAAGTGGTTCTTAGCGGTCTGGAGATCGAGGCCTTCGATCTCCACAGTTTTCTGTCTGCCAGCTTCACCCTTAATGAGGGTGATTTGTCTTTTCGGTAATTTGACTAATTTAGAGAGAAATTCGATCAAAGCTTGATTGGCTTCGCCATCGACGGGTGGGGCGGTGATCTTAATCTTGAGCATTCCGTTATGCTCACCCACAACTTCATTTTTAGAGGACTTGGGTTGAATAAAAAGGTGGAGACGAACTCCACCTTTGATTTCTTCGATCATTATTCAGCAGACAATGGAGAAATGTTTGTCGAACGATTGCCTTGTTGGCCGCCGTTGTTGCCATTTCCATTTGTGATCGTGTGACCCGCAAGGTGCATTTGAGGCATATACTTTTCGCCTTGTTCAAGTAAAGAAAGATGAGCTTGAGCCAATGCTTTCAAGTTCGCTTCGAATTGCATGCGAGCGCGTTTCAAATCGTTTACTTCTTGATACATTTTTTTCAATGAGTCGCGAGAGTCACGAGTGATGATCTCAGCTTTTTGCTGAGCATCCGCAACGATCAACTTAGCTTCGCGTTCAGCGTCTTGGCGCAAACGATCAGCCATTTGAGTTGCAGTAGCGATTGTTTCCTTCAGTACTTGATCGCGCTCTTTATATTCCATCAAAGAAAGTTCCTTCTCGCGAAGAGTTTCTTTAAGGCTGTTGCGATCTTGAATCAAAGCTTCCATTTGCGCAGCGACTAGCTGGAGGAAATCCATAACCTCGTCAGAGTCGAGACCCATCATCTTTTTCGCAAAAGACTTATGAGCGATATCAATAGGAGTGATCTTCATTTTGTTCCTCCTTGAACAATATGAAATAAGGATAAAGGCCGAGTCTGTACCTGGGCAAGGTTATTTGATTTCCCGGGCCATTTCTTTGTTTCTCATCGCCGCTTTCTCAAAACTGATGCGAAGAGCACGCTCGATTTCAAGCTCGCGCATAGACTGAAGTCCAGCTGCGGTCACGCCTTTCTTAGATGTGACGCGGGCTTGGAGGTCTTCAACTCCTTCGCGAGCTTGGGCGGCTAACAAAGAAGCGCCGACAAAAGTTTCAATTGTCATAACGCGGGCCTCTTCAACAGAGAATCCGTGTTCTTCAATCCAATCTTGCCAGTACATCATCATTTCAAAAACAAAACCTGTTCCGCTAGAGCATGAAACCATCAAGGCTTCGAACTGATCCTCGTCGCCCACTTTGATCACGCGACCCAATGGTGCGAAAAGATCGGCAACGGTGCTATCCAAAGCATCGTCATCGTCGTCATTCAAAAGGTAGCCAATCACGCCACGACCAATAAGCGACGGAGTGTTTGGCATGACTCGAGAAAGGCGAGCGCCATTGAGGAAGCGTTCTAGTTTTTCCATGCGGATGCCGGCGACAACGCTGATAACGATTTTGTTTTCGTCAAAAACTCGGCCGACGGGTTCAAGAGCGGTGAGAAGATCCTGAGGTTTGATCGCCAAGATGATGATGTCACAAGTATCAATCAATTCCTCATTTGTAGAGGCGGCATTGATTTTATACTGTTCAACCAGCTTGATGAGTTTTCCTTCAGATCTATTAGAAGCGTAAATATGATTGGCAGGAATTCCGCCTTCGATAAGGCCTTTGATCATGGCTTGCGCCATATTCCCTGCACCCAGAAATCCAATTTTTTGAGCTTTGAGCAGTGGGTTCATAAATTTATCCTACCCGTAAAGTTAGACCCGGCAAACAGAAATTTCGGTTAATTTCTGGCGCCAAATAAAATCGTGCCTAAGCGCACGAGGGTCGCACCCTCTTCTATGGCGACTTTGTAGTCATGGCTTGTTCCCATGGAGAGGACTGTCAGAGGGTGGCGCTTTAAGTCCGTTCTTTGCGCTAGCTCATCTTTGAGGAGGCGCAATTCTTTGAAATAAGGACGGACTTCTTCTCCTGTTTCGGTCAGGGGAGGCATAGTCATTAATCCGTGAATGCTAAGGTGCGGAAGTTTGCACAGTTCTTCCCATTGAGTCTTCGCGGTCTTCTTATCAAAGCCATTTTTACTTTCCTCATCCGCCAGGTTTACTTGCACCAGGATTTTTTGTTCCACTTTTTTGCTTTCGCACTGACGACTTAAAACCTGGGCAAGCTCTAAAGAATCCACGGAGTGAATCATCTCAAACTGTCCAACGACGAACTTGGCTTTGTTTTTCTGAAGATGGCCGATGAGGTGCCATTGAATATCTGCTAAATCCTTTAGCTGCTCCTTTTTATCAAGTGCTTCTTGTACGTAGTTTTCGCCAAAGGCGCGTTGGCCTTGGTCGTAAAGCGCACGAATCTTCTCGATCGGTTGAAGTTTCGAGACAGCGAGAATCTTTTCAGGGCCGATGGCGGCGCGGATTTCTTGAAAGCTCATGAAGCGAACTATAACAGACGAATTTCAGTTCACCATCATTTTCGCAGCGCAATTTCATTAAAACTTCGAAAAAAGAAAAAATAAATACCATCGCTACTTTTTTGTTTGACGAGGGTTGGGGGTGCTCCTATAACATGTTTCATGTATAGCTCCTCCCGAATGGCGACATACAAATCTCACGACCCTCGGCTGCGTCTCACGAAGCAGTTCGGGGGCGCGCTTTTAAAGAAAAGCAACGCGAAAACGGCGCGGCCGGTGAGTGTGAAACATGGAATGCATGTGGTGTTAAAGTCATCGCAGGCAAGTGGCGGATGGTCTTTCCGTCGAATAGAAAACTCCAAGAAAATTCAGAGTATTCTTTATTCGCAGGCACAGAAGTACGGTGTGCGTATTCAAGAAGTTGCGAAATCCAGCGATCATTTGCAATTGATTGTGAAGATTAAGAATCGCGAGGCCTTCAATGCCTTCATGCGCGCTATTTCCGGAATGATTGCCATGGCAGTGACGGGTGCTGCAAAGACTCGGGCCCTAAAAACTAAATTTTGGGATTATCGTCCTTGGACAAGAATCGTTGAGATTCTAAAAAAGTATTCCTTAGTTGCTGATGAAAGCATTCAGCAATTTCTGATTTCCATAAACATCATCAGTCAGGCGCCTGAAGCTCTGTCTTCCGCCTAAGGTCCTGAACAAAATAACTTAACTTTGTTTGTTTAGTTGGTCTTGTCATTATTTGTGCTCCTAACCATTATTCTGGAGTTACGAATGTTGCATAAGTTGGTTTTTATTTTTGTATTATTGGTTTCGATTCATTCTTTTGCGCAAGCTGAGAGCAAAGAAGTTGAAGTTCAATATAGTATTAAGCAAATTATTAAGAGTCATAAGTTGGTTGTGGTTCAAGCGAATGGACCAACAACCTTTTCAAAAGGGAAAATTTTTTTAGCGACCTTCCCCGATGGAAGCCAGTGTTCACTAGTTCTTCAAGAGGTCAATAAGCAACTAATAACATTGGATTCATCATCTTGCGATCAGCCTGAAAAGTTGAACATTAAAGCCGCAATCGAGCCTTCGTTGGTTTCTGAAATTAAGTCTGTCGGGATAGAAAAATCTGAGCCTGTTGAGAAAATTGTTGAACAAAGTGGAAGTAGCACTAGTTCAAAATTTGGTGACCATTTTGCTTTGAATATATTCTATTCACTAGCGGATCAAGTGAAGTTCAAAGATGCCAAGTACAGCGACAATAGTGGCAGTGTGAGTGCTTCAACTGATTTCAAAACGCAAGGTGCAGTTGGTATCGGATTTTCTTATGTCAGAATGGAGCCGCAGTCTTGGGGCTTTTCGGCAGGCGGAACTATTGATGGTGCTCGCGAAGTAAAGTCGATT
>JAGIAF010000237.1:0-2194 GCA_017745015.1 Bdellovibrio sp.
AGTTAGAAATTCCACGCGCCCAAAGAACATTGTCTTTCCAATACAAACTAGTTGGCCAATACAGAACGACTATCAGAAAGATAATGCAATATAATAACATGATCATAAGTATTGCATAATCTCTTGTTTATCCAAATAATATTTTGGATGAAGAGCACTGACGTATTCTTTGTAAATCCCCCCATTTCCGAGCTGGTCTATCAGAATCTTACTGGTGGAGTCGCGACTTTAGAAATGCCTGTTTGGATGGGAATGCTTTCGTCGGCGATGAAAACAATGGGTCACGCCGTTGAGCAAGCAGACTGTGCCGCTGAAGGATTAACTCCGGCGCAAGTGCATGATCGCATCTCGCTAGCCAAGGCGCGTTTGGTTTGTATTGTTGTCTATGGTCAAAATCCTTCCGCATCAACGCAAGCAATGTATGGTGCAAGTTATCTTTGTTCAAAGCTGAAGGAGCTTGATCCGACATTGAAAGTGATTTTCATCGGCGGTCATGTTTCGGCGTTGCCGGAAAAGACAATGCAGGATGAGGTTTGCGACTTCGTCTGCGAGGGCGAAGGTCCACGTACGTTGGATGCCTTGTTAAGAACGGATTTCGAGAGTATTGAGTTTCTAAAAAAAGTTCCGAGTTTGTGGTACCGTGACGGAAAAGCCATTTGTCGCAATGCCAGTGCTGCTTTGATTGAACAAAGTCATCTTCCTCTAGTATTTCCCAATATCGATTTAACATCGTTACCGGTGATGAACTACAAAGCTCCGAACTGGCATTGCTTTTCTCATATTGAGGAACGTCAACCATATGCTTCTATTTACACGAGCTTAGGCTGTCCGTTCCGTTGCAGTTTCTGCTGCATCAGTGCTCCTTTTGGAAAACAAGGAACCTTTCGTTACTGGGATCCGGAGCATATCATCAAGCAGTTTGATGTTTTTGCCTCGCTGGGAATTAAGAATATCAAAATTGCCGATGAGATGTTTGTACTTCGTGACGAGCACTTCCTAAGAATTTGTGAATTGCTGATCGAACGAAAATATAATTTCAATATCTGGGTTTTTGGGCGCATCGATACTCTTAAGCCTCATCATGTTGATAAAATGAAAGCGGCCGGCATTAACTGGATCGTTCTTGGAATCGAATCAAACAGCAAAGAAGTGCGCACAGGTGTGAATAAGGGCCGCTTCAGTGAAGATGATATCGTCGTTAAGTCCCAGCTTCTTCAGAATGCTGGGATCAATGTTCATGCGAACTTTGTATTCGGTCTTCCAGATGACACTATCGAATCAATGCAAGCCAATCTTGATTTTGCGATTGAGCTAAATCCCGAGACAGTGAACTTTTATTCAGCCATGGCCTATCCTGGTTCTGAATGGTATCGCGATGCTGTGAAAAATAATCTTGAACTTCCGGATAGCTGGCTTGGTTACAGCCAGCATTCAGTGGATTGCAAACCTTTGCCGACAAAGTATATCAGCTCGGGGGACGTGTTAGCATTCCGTGATCAAGCGTGGATGATTTATCATGACAGCCCCGCGTATTTGGACTTAGTTCAAAAGAAGTTCGGTCAAAAAACATACGACTACATTCAAAATATCAAAAAGATCAAAGTGAATCGCAAGTATGCGACTCAGCGCCAATTGGCGACGGCCTCGTATGCAACAGTTTAAATGGCCACTTATCCAGAATAATCTGACGGATCAAGATAAGAAAGCTCTGATTAAACATATTCAGAAGTCGGATCGGTTTACTCAGGGAGATCAGGTTCGTAAGTTTGAACAAGACTGGTCTGCGTGGTTGGGTGTTAAGCACTCAATCTTTGTGAGCTCTGGTTCCGCTGCAAACTTTCTGACTCTTTCCGCTTTGCGCGATCTGCGCGGCTTGGGTGAGGTCATTGTTCCGCCACTGACTTGGGTTTCTGATATTGTATCGGTGATTGAGAATGGTTTTATGCCGGTGTTTGTGGATATCAATCCGCAGACTCTGGCCCTGGATTTCGAAGGGATTAAAAAGAACATCACTTCAAAAACCAAGGCCGTCTTTCTGACCCATATCTTGGGCTTGAACGGTATAGATCGTCGTATTCTGGATTTGCTTAAAGAAAAGAATATTCTTTTGCTTGAGGATGCTTGTGAATCTCATGGTGCAACGTTTGGCAAAAAGAAGGTCGGAAGCATCGGTTTCGCTTCAAACTTTTCTTTC
>JAGIAF010000237.1:2204-5238 GCA_017745015.1 Bdellovibrio sp.
TTCTATTATGGTCATCATATGACGACGATTGAAGGCGGGATGATTTCAACCAACGATAAAGAGTTCGCTGAGATTATTAGAATGAAGCGTAGTCATGGTTTGCTGCGAGAAGCAAAAGACAAATCTGTGGTGGCTCGTTACCTGCAAAATTCCAATGAGACCTATCCGGAATTTGATTTTCCATTGGTGGGGTTTAACTTTCGCAACAATGAATTGGGCGCGGTATTAGGTATTAACCAACTGAAGCGTTTAGATAAGAATAATCAAAAGCGTACCATTCGCTTGGAGCGATTCTTATCGCAACTAGATTCTGAAATTTACGTTGTCGATTACAGCACCAAAGGAAGTTCAAGTTATGCACTTCTTTTGCAGCTTCAACCCGGGAAGCATCATCTGAAGAAGAAGGTCGAAGAGGTCTTGATCAGATCTGGTGTTGAGTTCCGTCGCGGAATGTCTGGCGGGGGCAATCAGTTGCGGCAAGGTTTTTTGAAAACTCGCGGCGTTGAAGTTAATCCTGGTGATTTCCCGCATACAGAACAGATTCATCACAATGGATTTTACATTGGCAATTTCCCGACGTTGCCATTGAAATGGATTGATGAACTTTGTACCGTTTTAAATGAGGTAGAGTGATGATGAGCGAAGAGTTAAAAAAGATCGCCCACGAAGTACGAAATGATGTCCTCGAGATGTGCATTTCTTCTGGCACAGGACACGTGACATCCTCAATGTCGGCGGTCGAAATTCTGGTGAGCCTTTATTTCGGTGGTTTGGTCAACGTTCGAGCTGAAGATCCTCAATGGCCTGGCCGCGATCGTGTAATCATTAGTAAAGGCCAGTGCAGCCCATTGATTTATACAGTTCTTTCAAAAAAAGGATTCTTTCCAAAAGAATGGCTGAATGGTTTTGCAAAACGCGCTGGCAATTTTGGTGTCCATTTGCAAAACAGTGTGCCTGGTGTGGAATTGACTACCGGCGCTCTAGGGCACGGCCTTGGAGTTGCGACGGGAGTTGCCTTAGCAGCAAAGCTCAATCGCGAATTGCAAATGGTGTACTGTCTTTTGGGTGATGGGGAGCTCTATGAGGGATCCATCTGGGAATCCGCAATGTTTGCGGCCCACAATCAACTGAATAACTTGGTTGTGATTGTAGACCGTAACTTTTTGGCGACGACAGATTTCACCGAGAATATGGTGGCACTTGAACCATTGGATAAGAAATTCGAATCTTTTGGTTTTAATGTAGTGAAAGTGGACGGTCATAATTTTGATCAGCTGCTTTCTTCTATGGAAGGCCTGCGCAATCGCAAGGTTCGTCAGCCAACAGTGATTATTGCTGAAACTGTTAAAGGAGCAGGTATTCCGTCTCTGTCGCACAATCCGGTTCTTCATGGTGTGCCACCTCAAGGAGCTCAAGCTATTCAACAAGCCCGTGCGGATTTGGCAAAAGGAGCGAAATTATGATGTCGGCTTCTGTTTCTCAACGAGATGCTTTGCTTACTGAAATTTATAACCGTGCAAAAGTTGATCGCGATGTGATTTTTATCTCTGCCGACATGGGCGCTCCAGCATTGGATCTTATCCGCCGCGATTTGCCAGGGCAGTTCTTCAATGCAGGCATCTCTGAGCAAAATGCGATTCTGGTAGCTTCCGGTTTAGCGTTGGAGAAGAAAAAGGTTTTCACCTTTGCCATTGCTTCTTTCATCACCATCAATTGTCTAGAGAAGATTCGCGTACAAATGTCGGTGATGAAGCTTCCAGTGCAAATTATCGGTGTAGGTGGAGGATTTAGCTATTGTGACTCGGGTCCCACTCATCACGGTATTGAAGATGTGGCGGTTATGCGCGCCTTTCCAGGTATTGAGATTCTTAATATCTCAAGTGCGGAGAATGCTCGGGTGGCTGCGAATTTCTGCTTTGAACATCCCAATACTCCTCGCTATATTCGTTTGGATCGCGAGTCGTTCAATCATGTTCCCGGAGAAGGCGAGATGAACTTTTACACCGGCTTCCGCGTCCTTCACCAAGGCGGGACTGAGAAGTTGTTGTTGATCACGGGAAATCTTGTTGAGAAGGCCCCTGCGATTGCAAAAGCGAACCCGACGATGACAATCGTTGAGGTGGGTCGCTTGGATCGCGTGCATGAATTTTTCCGCAATGAAATTGCGAAATACTCCCAGGTAATTTGTTTGGAAGAACATTTCATTAACGGGGGTCTTGGAACACTGATTGTTGAGACTGTGATGGATCATAATCTCCCTTGTCGAGTTCAGCGTATGGGATTGAATCCTGTAAATGGCTATTCATATAAGTATGGCGGCCGCGATGTTTTAAGAAAAGATTTTGGTCTAAACCTAGATCACCTCTTGGGCGAGAAAGTCACTTCGTGAAAATTCTGATAACGGGAGCCGCCGGCTATAAAGGCACTCAACTGGTCGATTTACTTTTGGCGGCGGGACATGAAGTTCTTGCTTTGGATGACTTCCGTTATAAGCAAAAAGTTTTTCAGCAGCACCTTAGAAACCCACAGTTTTCCGTTCGTAAGGCAGATGCTCGTGATATGAATGCCTATAGAGACTGGCTTAGTCAGTGCGAGGCATTTATTCCGCTTGCGTGTCTTACGGGAGCTCCAGTCTGCGAAAGGAATCCCGAGCTGGCTCGTGAGATTAATCATGAAGCTGTTGTTCAAGCGATGAAGCTTCTTTCTCGAGAACAAAGAATTCTGTTTCCGATGACTAACAGTGGTTATGGCATTGGTGGTGAAGAGCTTTGTGATGAAAGCAGTCCTTTGCGGCCTCTTTCAAGCTATGCGCGTTTTAAAGTTGAAACTGAAAATGCAGTTCTTGGTCGTGGCAACTCCGTCTCATTTCGGTTTGCGACTCTTTTCGGAGCGAGCTATCGCATGCGCTACGATCTGCTTGTGAATGATTTTATGTGGAAAGCCCTTAGTGAGGGAGAAATTCATCTTTTTGAAGGTCATTTCCGCAGAAACTTCCTGCATGTTGTTGATGGGGCTCGCGTGTATCTCCATGCAT
>JAGIAF010000238.1 GCA_017745015.1 Bdellovibrio sp.
ATCGACGAAAACCAACTCGTCGTGGGGAAGCTTCGATTCAATTTTCTCCATGAAAATCAAAAAGAAATAGTCGTCGATGCTTTCCGCATGGCTAATATCCACGCCCAGTTTTTCACCCAGAGTTTTCAACTCCGCCGCTGTCGTTTGTGGTGTCAGATTAAATCCGCAGTGAATCTTAAAGAGTTCCGCCACCGAGTAACGGTGGACCTTTTTAGGTGCTGGAACTTGCAGAGCTTGAGCCATGTTTTCCACCAAAGAAATCACGTCATGCTGAATCGATTTCAAATTGTCGTAGGCGCGATACCATTCCAACATCAGAAATTCTGGCTGGTGGCGTTCGGTGATTTCACCATTGCGATAGCAAGGAGCGATCTCAAAAATCTTCTCGGCACCCAATGCGAGGGTTTTCTTTAGATGAAGCTCGGGACTGGTCGGCAAAAAGAGTTTCTCTTTGCGTGAGCCCACTTTGAGTTCCGTTGAGAAAACATCCAACGAAGGCTCTGTTCCAGGACATACCACCAGACTCGGCGTTCTTACCTCGAGAAATCCATTGGATTTAAAGAAACCACGAAGGGCTTCAAGGTAATGAGACCACTTAGAAAGAATGTCTTTATTAAACTGACGATGAGGCAAAGACTGAAGCTTAGGCGCAAGCAAGACCACTTCTTGCGCTGATACGACTGCGATCACATCGCCTTCAATCAAAAATTCAGAATGCTCAGGAGCTTTCTCAAAAGTGATCGTGTGATGTTTTTGATCGCGAATAAGTTCAATCTCTAAACCGTCTTCACGATCAATACGAAAAATGCGGCCTGCGATTCGTGCATCTGCAGGCATTGCCGGATAGGCTAACCAAATTTTTTGAAGAAATGTATGACGATCCAAAGTCTTTGCAGATTAGCGGCACGGACACACTTTTGGTAGCAAGAGCGCGTTAGATCAGGTGCCTTCGCAAGGTGCCAGTCTGTCAGTGACAGACTTTTTTATTTGCAAAGACCTTGAGTACGAAGACTCACAAGCTCTTCAGAGATCGCTTCAAGATTATCAGCCCCATAAAGAACTTGATCTCCAATGGAGATCCGATGTTTTACCCAAGCGCCATTGAAGATCCCTTCACTGCTCAAATCACAAGCACGTGAATCAGTAACAGCCGCTTTTGCTGGGGACCAGCTAGCAATCAAAGTCAAAAACAGTGTCGTTGCGATGGCTAAAAAAACTCTCATGGTAAAACCCCTCTCCGTCGGGCCTATCTGACACCGACTAATATTCCTGCCTTCCCATAGAGCAAATGCCTTGCCAACGGGTCGGGAGTCACTTTGCACCTCAATTCTGGGTCGGCCTGTCGGTTAAAGGGGATTTGGCTCCCCCGCTTTACTCGGACAGTCCTCGCTTGCTCTTATTTCGGTCTGCGATTGGTGGCATTGTGGCTCGGCTAAATTCTACTTTTTCGATGACGTTTTCGGGCGCTGCGGAACTCGCACGCGGGGGGAGCCAAACCCCCTTTAACCGCCAAGCCACAAAGTTCAGACTGTAAAGAGTCTCCCCAAGAGGCAAGGCACCAACTATGGCGGAGAAAGAATCTTCGAAGAGGTGTCAGAAACATATTTCTCTCCTCCAGACCCAGGAGTCCGTTGTGATTTCGATGATTTACCGTCTTGCAAAACGAAATCCAGTTCGTGACTTTTCCCATTCCAAAAGTCTCCTTCTGCACCCTTTCCCTGGGGAGCGGGCTCGGAAGCACACCTGCGTGCGAGTTCCGCAGTTCCCGTAAATAAAGTAATTACCCAAGTCACAATCGAGCCGAAGAACACCCTCGAAGCCGACAGTCAAAAACGAGCGAGGACTGTCTGAGCTAAGCAGGTGTGCTGCAGGGCCCGCTCCCCAGGGAAAGGGGGCAGTTCTGAGAGTGATGTATAAAGGGAAAAATCCGGCGAAAGGGTTGAGTTTTTTTGGGGTTTCCGTTATTGGAAGTGCTGAATTCTATTGTGGAAAAGAGGAAATATCATGTTGGATTTGCATCGCTGTCTGAACAGCTTGAAGGGTTCAGTTGACTGGGCGCAACTTCGTTTGGTTTCTGAGAAGACTACTTGGCGCACAGTTCGTGATGAGAAGCCTTACCTCAATGACATCTCTTTTGATCATGGTTTGATGGTTGAGGTTTTGGTGAATGGCCACTTTGGTTATGCCGGAACTAGTGATCTGACAGAAGATGGTATCAAGCGTGCATTTTCTCATGCGACCACGATGGCGCGCAGTGCTTCGGCGTTTAAGGTTCATGATTTTTCTTTGGCGCAAAGACCAACAGCTAAAGGTAAATACAATTCTCCAGTGACTCGTCCGATAGATTCTCTTTCGGCGAAAGAGATCTCTGATATCTTTATCGACTCCACTCGTGCGATGAAAATTTCTGACAAGATCGTGAGCCGAGTAGCTTCTGCGATGATCATTGAAACTGAATTCTTTGCTATCAGCACGAGCGGTTCTGATGTTCATCAAAAATTCTCTATCGTCTCCACAGACTTTAACACGACAGCTTCTGATAATGGAGATATTCAAATGCGTTCTGACAACGGCGGCTTGGCTCGTTGTCACCAAGTGGGTGCGGAGATCTTTGATCGCGCCTCTATCTTGGAGCGTTCGAAAAAAATCGCAGAAGAGTCTTTGGAACTCCTAGCAGCTGACAACTGCCCTTCTGAAACATTGGATCTTTTAATTGCTCCGGACCAAATGACTTTGCAAGTGCACGAGTCTATTGGTCACCCGCTTGAGTACGATCGCATCTTGGGTGATGAAAGAAACTATGCCGGTTGGAGTTTTGTAAAACCAACTGATTTCGGAAATCTGCAATACGGTTCGAAATTGATGAATGTCACTTTCGACCCAACAGTTCCAGATGCCATGGCCTCTTATGCATTTGACGATGCGGGAATGCCAGCGACAAAAGAGTATTTGATCAAAGACGGTTTGCTAGTACGTGGCTTGGGCAGCCTGGAATCACAAGCTCGCTTGAGCTTGCCAGGTGTTGCGAACTCTCGCTCTGCCAGCTGGAATCGCGCACCGATTGACCGTATGGCTAATATCAATCTTGAGCCAGGCACTTCAAAGCTTGAGGACATGATCTCTTCAGTAGAGCGCGGTGTCTTCATGCTCGCGAATAAATCTTGGTCGATCGACGACTACCGCAACAAATTCCAATTCGGTTGTGAGTACGCAAAGCTGATTGAAAACGGCAAGATCACTAAAACTCTTAAAAATCCAAACTATCGCGGCACGACTGTGAAGTTCTGGAACTCATTGAAAGCTGTGAGTGCGAATCGTGAAACATTCGGTTCTCCATTCTGCGGAAAAGGCGAGCCAAACCAAGTTATTCGCGTAGGTCACACAACGCCTTACTGCTTGTTCAGCAACATGGAAGTCTTCGGAGCATAGTTATGAAATTTACTGAACGTTCTAAAATCAGTTTTAACGCCGTTGCCGAGCACCTCTTTGCGCAGCTTACAGCGGGCGAAGAGTTGAATATCAACTTGAATGCGGAAGAGTCTGTCTTTGTTCGCTTCAACAACAATAAAGTCCGTCAAAACACGCAAGTTGAACAACGTGTGCTGAGCTTGCTCCTGCAAAAAAGTTCTCGCACAGCAAATATCAGCTTCTCCATCACTGGTAATGTGACTGAAGATTTGAAACGCGCTGATCAATGGCTCGCACAAGCTCGTAAAGAGTGTGATCTTCTTCCGGAAGATCCTCACCAAGTACCAATGGTGAACAACGGCACGAGTGATTCTTCAGTGACTGGCAAGCTCTTGAGCTACGAAGAGATGTTCGAAGCGATCACGGCTCCGGCTAAAGGCAGCGACATGGCGGGCCTCTATGCTGCGGGTCCGAAGATCACAGCGACAAGGAACTCTAAAGGTCAAAACCACTGGTTCTCCAATGAGTCTTTCGCCATGGACTACTCGCTTTACATGGGCGAAAAAGCCGTGAAAGGAATTTACGCAGGCACAGTGTGGGATCAAAATGCTTACGCTGCCGCTCTTTCCCAAAGTAAGAATCAATTGTCCTTGATGGATCGTCCGAAGAAGACTTTGCAACCAGGCGCTTACCGCGCATATTTGGCACCAGGAGCGACGGCAGAACTTTCTTCGATGTTCTCTTGGGGTGCTCTAAGCTACAACTCGTACAAAAAAGGCAGCAGTGCTTTGCAGAAACTTGCTGACAAGGAGAAGTCATTCTCAAAACTTTTCTCTTTGCGTGAAAACTTCGGCATTGGTCTGGCTCCACGCTTTAATTCTTCCGGGGAAGTCGCTCCAGAGACTTTGGATCTTATCTCTGAAGGTCAAATGAAGAACTTCCTAACTTCTTCTCGTACCGCTAAAGAGTTCAACGTTGCAGGCAACTTCGCACAAGATGGCGAATACCCTCGCGCGATGGAAATCATGCCAGGCACTTTGAAGAAAGAAGATATTTTAAAAGAACTCGGCACCGGCCTTTATCTTTCAAACTTGCATTACCTCAACTGGTCTGACCGCCCTACCGCGCGTATCACAGGTATGACTCGTTACGCGTGCTTCTGGGTAGAGAATGGCGAAATCGTCGCCCCCATCGCAGATATGCGCTTTGATGAAAGCCTCTATGACTGCTTAGGTGAAAACTTATTGGCAGTGACGGACTTCCAAGAGATCGACCCGAACGTCGACACTTATAGCAGCCGCGGCTTCGGTGGCAAAAAATTGCCGGGCCTTTTGATCAAAGATTTTAAATTTACGCTCTAAGGAGAGATACATGGTTACTTATTTGGTTCACTACACTGTTTCCCACGAAGCTTACCCTGAGTACGTTGAGTTTCTAAAAAATGAACACATCAACGACGTGATGGCTGTTCCTGGCTTCTTGAGTGCAGACCTTTGTCTTCGCAAAGGCGGCGCTATGGAGTCCTCAGGGAAAGAGATCCGCGTAGTATACAAAGTGAAAGATGAAGATCACATCAAAGCCTATATCAGCGACTTTGCTATGAAACTTCGTGAGAAGAGCATTGAAAAATTCCCAGGAAAATTCTCAAGCAACCGTGAGGTTTGGCTCGATACTATTACTTTTGCGTCAAAATAGGGTTAAGGGTCTTTTAATTAATACTACAGAGGTGTAAGGTGAACTTGACCTCTATGAAAGGAGACTGCCGTGGCATCTGCTGCATTCCAAAAAATCTTGAGTAATCTTTCTAAAAACAAGAACGTACAAAACC
>JAGIAF010000239.1 GCA_017745015.1 Bdellovibrio sp.
GATTCGTATCGTGCATATAAATCGCAAAAGAGTTGGTAAGATCAAATTTCACCACACCCAATGCATTTCCCAAATGAGGCAGCTGACGAATATTTAGATCCGGCTCTGGCCCTCCTTTGGAGATTCCGCTCCAATCAACTGCTGTTGGATCAAGCTTCTTGGTAAAGTTGCCATTCCAAACTTCATAGTGATGGGAATCGAAATACTTCTTAATATCGTCTCGGGAAAGACCTTTAAGATCGTTCACCTTGTCTTCATAGAAGATTGTTGGTGGCACTATCCAGAAAGGATTTACGATGACCTTGACGACTTCATCACGCATCGTAGGAGACTTTCGTGTAGGTCGTCCATTGACCGTGCGAAAAGTCATGATTCGTTGCCATTGGGTTGAATTGTCCATGAGGATAAAGTAATTCATCGCCAGGTTTACAAAGATGTAGCGATTCTCCCAATATTGCGGGAACCATCTCATCTTTTCCATGTCGACTTGCAGTTGGCGCACACGATCCATGCACGAGATATTCAAGAATCCCCAGATTTTTCCCTTCGGAGAAATCTCTCCATCGGGTTTAATTCGCAAATTCCATTGAATATCGACGACGGCATTAAATAGATCGCTGTCGAACGTGTCGTCGAAATTGTCCATTTTGTATCCCAACAAGGCTATGCGCTTTTTAATGTCGACAATCACAGGGTTACGGGAATAGATACGCAATGGGCTATTAACAGGATTAATGTTCGTCCATTGTCCATTCACACAAGCCGGATAGATTTTTTGCATTCCTTCGCGAACCGCCACATAAGGAGCATTCTGCGGAGCCACTCTATTCATCAGCGCAACACTGTCATGTCCAACTGCGACCATGACCGCTTGAAGCTGTTTTGGTGTCAGAAACTCTTTGCGGGTGAGCTTAATATCACGAGTGACCGTTGCAGGATCTACAGTACCGATTTGAATATCACGCAAAAGACGCAAGAACGCTTGATTTGCAAGAGGGCGCAAATTGCGATCGTTACTTCCGCCGCTGCTGAAGAGTGCCTCCATTTTTTCGTTCCAATAAGCATTTGGATTAAGACCGTGCTTCCAGACAGACAGAAAGGCTTGTCTCATCTGCGGCAAATCCAACTGGCTGAGCAACATATTGTAATCGATCTTCTCTTCCGGAGGAGGCTTGGGTGGTTTTGCGCTGGATTGAAATTGCGCATAGGAACTCGACGATAAAAGCACGAGTAGCAATGACAAAGTTGTACGCCGAAAGATTTCCATCTTGTATCCCTCCTTGGATCATTTATTTAAATTTTTTCGGGGCTTTAGTCTTGAGGTCTCATTTGACCTTTTAGGAGGTGAATTCGGAAGGGGAAAGAAAATCCGATGTAAGAAATCAGGGAACACTTTTGCAAGTGTTCCGACTGACATATCGCTCTACTTGCTAAGTGCTAAATCTTCTTTCTTTTCAGATGTAAATAAATACTTTTTTAATTCTTGCGAAGCTTGCAGCATCGCAGATCGCGCTGCCGGATCTTGGCTGATTGCATTTAGCAAACCGTAGTCATGGATAAGTCCCACATAGCGAGTGAGGAAATGCTCTGTTTGAAATTCTTTGTAAGAGACATGCAATGACATGACCGTTGCCAGTACTGTGAACACTGAACACTTCATATTAATCCTCATCACATTGTTTGAACCCCGACCGCACCGGAGTAATTAATTTGGTTTCGGACTTTTTTTATTTAAGCGCACCCACTATTTTCTGCCTATGTGTAAAGAGTCAAATTGGCCCTCACCTGACAGAGCGATAAAATATCTGCAAAAAAGGAGTGCAACGTGGAAGACAAAACGCAACCCCATTCGGAAGTCCACAAACTGGCAGAACTCATTAAAGGTATTAAGATCGCAATGCTCACAACGATCACCCGTGAAAACAAACTGCACAGTGCGCCCCTGTTTACTCAAGAAATAGATTTCGATGGCGATTTGTGGTTCTTAATCACGCGCACATCACAGAAAGTTTCCGATATAAACTATGAAAGTAATGTGAGCTTGTGTTATTCGGGAACTGGAAAGTATGTTTCTATTACTGGTATCGCACATCTAGAAGATGATCCCGAGAAGATTCGCGAGCTCTGGTCGAAATCCTATGAAGCCTATTTCCCACAAGGACCTAAAGATCCCAATATTCAATTACTTCGCATCGACGTAGAAACTGCCGAGTATTGGGAAGGTCACTCTATGCCCGTGGCAAGAATGCTGCAATTTGTGAAGGCCACCACGGGAAGTCATATTAAAATGGGTGATCATGGCCAATTGGATTTGAAACACTAGGGTGTAAAGAACACAAGCGCACTCGCCCATATCAAGGGTCGTGAGAATTTACGAACTGAGTAAGGACCTCTTGGGGCTTTGTCATGGAAGAAGGCTATCAGCCTTCGCGGGTTCCGGCGAAAAGAATAAAAAAAGCACCAACCCTTTTTGAGGTTGGTGCTTTGAAGTTTCAACTTTTAAAGCTGATTACTTGTTATCGTCTACGCAAGCAGCAGCAAATACTGTTCTGTTCACGCGGAAGCTTTGGTAGTCACGACAAGTTTTACCTTGCTCAGAGCAGTTTACACGAACGATAGTTTGGCCATTACCATCTTCAGACATAACGTTATTGCTATCGCACCAGCTCAACATCACAGTTTGATAGTCGTCTGGAGAAGAAGCAACTTGACGGTCAATGTTTGAAGCAGCCATTGCAGAACCAGACACTAGCAACATCGCAATAAGAAGTGATTTCATTATTAAGCTCCTTTGAGAGTTTTAAAAGTAAGCATTATCAACGGAAAAATAAGCTGTTACCCATTTCCCGTCAACAATAGGGGACCCCTAATAAATTTCTTATAAGGCCGTCAAAAGTTTCGACAGCTAGTCACCAAAGATCTTTTCGCGGATAGCCCAAAATGCCTTCTGCTTTCGAGCAATTACAAAGAGCGGAGGACGAAACTTCGCTTGATTTTTAAGGACGTCATCAACGCTTTTTACGAAGATTTTCTGCTCAGGACGACGGTTGTGCATTCTTATAAAGTTGAAATAGAAGGCGCGGCCATCTTCTGGAGTACGTAAATAGAAATACTCACTGAGCGCTTTTGCATCCACATCATAATAGCGGATTTCCAGACGTTCGTTGCCTTTCTTATCTTGTCCCTTCGTGAAAGTCATTGAATCAACTCGCAAAACATGGGCGTCTTTCAAAGCCATGGCCTCTTTCAACTTTTTATCGTTGTCGACCAGAATGGCAGAACAAGACTGACAGCTGCGAGCCGCAATATCATTTTCTTCGCCACAATCAGGACATCTTTTAAAGCGAAAGCGGAATCCACAGGTTTCAATCTCTCCCGAAACAGGATCCTGGAAGGCCCCTCGGCACTTACGACCGAAATGCTCTACCAAGTCCCCTTCACGATCTTTAATGCCCCAGAAGCTGTTCACAGTGCCGCACTCAGGGCATGGGACTTCCACCATTACGGATTTTGGCGAAGGCTTATCTTCATCAATTTCTGGCGAGAACAGATCATGACCTTGTCCCGTATAATCAAGAATCAAGCAATCTGTCTTCTCAGGACTTAGACGCAAGCCACGACCGATGATCTGTTGGTATAAACTGACAGACTCCGTGGGACGAAGGATTGCAATCACATCCACGTGAGGCGCATCAAAGCCCGTTGTCAAAACTGAAACGTTCACTAGGAATTTTAACTTACGTTGTTTGAATGCTTCGATGATTTCATCACGGTCTTTGTCTTCCGTATCTCCCACGACTAGTGCGGAAATATAGGGCGGTAAAGCCTTCATGATTTCAATCGCATGATTGACGGAGCTAGTGAAAATCATCACTCCCTTGCGATCCACAGACATATCCACAATATTTTTAATAATTAACGGTGTGATACGCTTTTGATCTTTTAACAAAGCTTCAATCTGAGCAGTCACATAACTTGTGCCATGCAATTTCAAACTTGAGAAATCATAGCACGCCACCGGAGAATCAATCTTTAATGGTGCTGTGAGATAGCCATTCTTAATCATATAGCTGATCGAGAGTTCATAGATACACTTCTTAAAGAAACGGTCCTCATCGGTCTGCTGAAGTTTTTTAGAAATGTGATATTGATAAATCCAGCCCAACCCCAAACGATAAGGCGTCGCCGTGAGCCCCAAAATACAAAGCTCTGGACTGGATTTTTGTAGCTTCGAAATCACCTGCTGGTATTGAGTTTCCCCTTCCATCGATACACGATGGCACTCATCAATGACCAACAAAGAGAAGTTCTGAAAGAAGTCATCGTCAGCGCGAGCTACGGATTGAATACTACCGAAAATAACTTTCTGGGAGCTGTCTTTGCTTTGCAGGCCCGCCGAGTAAATACCCGCTTCCAAGCCGAAGCTAATATACTTCGCATGATTCTGTTCAACCAATTCCTTAACGTGAGCCAGAACCAATACGCGACCGCGAGCCAAACGCGCCAATTCCGCAATAACCAGACTCTTTCCCGCCCCAGTGGGAAGAACAATAACCGCAGGTGATTTCTCTTTACGAAAGTGTTGCAAGGTCGCCGTAACGGCTTCTTGCTGATAGGGCCGGAGTTTGTACATTGTCTAGCGGCGCTTTCTATTATCAGCGGGCTTACCTTTTCCCACCGGCCTTTTGCCGTGAGGACGCTTGTCATCGGGTTTTTTCTGGAACTTTTTAGAGCGATCAATAAACTTAAACGTAGGATCCAATTTAACTTCTTCAGCGCCATTCAAGTACTGTTTAATTTTATTAAACATACGGTGATCAGATGGCGTTACAAAGGTAATCGCATTTCCTGAACGACCCGCGCGAGCCGTACGGCCGATGCGGTGAAGGAAATCTTCTGCTTGGAATGGCAAATCATAATTCAAAACGTGATCCACATGGGGCACGTCCAATCCTCGAGCCAAAAGATCCGTTGCAACCATGATACGGATTTCACCTTCACGGAAAGCTTTCACCACGCGATTGCGTTGACCTTGAGACAGGCCACCATGGATCAAATCAGAGTCAAAACCGTATTCCTCAAGGTACTTCCCTACAGCTTCACAGTTATCCTGATTGCCGACGAATACAATCACA
Organism: Bdellovibrio sp.; assembly: GCA_017745015.1. Taxonomy (GTDB): domain Bacteria; phylum Bdellovibrionota; class Bdellovibrionia; order Bdellovibrionales; family Bdellovibrionaceae; genus Bdellovibrio. Next base: position 5,136 of record JAGIAF010000239.1, read on the forward strand.
CCACCTTTAGCAGCGTTGAGTTCATCAAGCAGGCGATCATTTTTCATATCACGATCTAGGAAGATAATCTTTTGCCTCAAGCTCTCTACCGG
>JAGIAF010000023.1:0-16660 GCA_017745015.1 Bdellovibrio sp.
TAGTTAAGGAGTCCGCACTTGAGTTGTCTGTGAGAGATTTGCTTGCATAAAATTTGAGCGAAGCACTGGAAGTCTCTCGCTTTTTCAATAAGTTTGCAAAAAGATCATGGACAACTGGACTTTTAAGTCATTAAATAAGGGCAAAATAAATATAGGACAGCATTATTGGCCTCATTCCGTTTTTTTGGGTGTGAGTTTGTCAAAAGGATGATTATGCATCGGGTATTTAGAAGTACGGCGGCGAGCGCGATAGCTTGTTTGAGCGCGCTCATGATTTTTTCAACAGTTCTAACGGGTTGTAAGTTTCAACCAGGTTGGGGATACAACAAGGGATATGCTCCAGAGCAACCAATTCCTTTTGATCACTCCCTACACGTAGGAACCAACAAAATTCAGTGTCAATACTGCCACAATCAAGTGGAGAGATCTAAACACTCGAATATTCCTGCTCTTTCAACTTGTATGAATTGCCACTTGCAAGTTGCGACTGACAAACCAGCAATTCAAAAATTGCGTGATGCTTATGACTCCGGCGGCTCTGTTGAATGGGTGCGCGTGCATATGCTTCCTGATTTCGTTCACTTCAACCACAATGCGCACATCGCGAAAGGCGTGAACTGTCAAACATGTCACGGGCCGATCGAAACGATGAAAAAAGTGGAACAATTCTCTGACCTATCTATGGGCTGGTGTGTGAACTGCCACCGTCAACCAGAGAATAAAGCGCCAATCAACTGCTCAACTTGTCACTACTAAGGGTTTCGGAAGGTATTATGTCTGAAATGCATCATGATCATGAATTAGAAGCAAAAAAAGCGGCGCGACCGCAAATCGTGCGCGATACGAAGTTCTGGGAAACGATTGAAGAAAAACAGAACGACCCTGAATTCCAAAAACTAGTTGAGACAGAGTTCCAATCTTCTCCGCTTCGCGAAGGCGACAGTGAAGACGGTTGGGCACGTCGTGAGTTCTTGAAACTTATGGGTGCGTCTTTGGCTATGGCGACAGCATCTTGCGTTCGTCGTCCGGTTCAAAAAATCGTTCCTTACAACAAAATGCCTGAAGAGATCACTTTGGGTACGGCGAATTACTATTCGTCAGCGTACTTCGAGGGCAGCGATGCTTTGGGTCTCTTGATTAAGACTCGCGAAGGCCGTCCTATCAAAATCGAATCAAATCCTTCTCATCCTTTCAGCAAAGGTGGCTTGAGTGTTCGTTCCCAAGCGTCTTTGATGTCTTTGTATGATCCTGAAAGATTGCAAGGTCCTAAACGCAACTTGTTCAACGAGAAGAAATCAAACTCTCAACTTATCGATGTTAAGTGGGAAGAGCTTGATAAAAAAGTAGTTGAGCAATTGGGTAAAGGCGGCGTGGTTGTATTGACAGGCCCGTTGGCTTCTCCTTCAACTCGCGCGGTGGTTTCAGACTTCGCTCAAGGCTTCAAAGCTAAGACGGTAGTTTGGGATGCCTTCGCTCACGAAGAAATTCGTGACGGTCAAAAAGCGGCTTACGGTGACGACGTTGTTCCTCAGTACAACTTCGATAAAGCGAAAATGATCGTTTCTATCGATGCTGACTTCTTGGGTACATGGATCGCTCCAACAGCGTTCACGCACCAATTCACAATCGGTCGTAAAGACATCAAAAACATGAGCCGTATGGTATCGTTTGATTCCAACTACTCATTGACTGGTGCCAACGCCGACATCCGTTTCAAAATCAAACCTTCGCAACAACTTGATGTTGTGATGGGTCTTCTTCACGAAATCATCGTGGTAAAAGGTCTTTCTTCTTACGCTGGCAACGCCAACGTAAAAGCGGCATTGGCTCCTTTCGCAGATACTGCGAAAAAATTGGGCTTCGATGCTGAGATCTTCGCGAAAGTTGCAGCAGATCTTTGGAAAAACAAAGGTGAGTCATTGGTTGTTGCCGGTGGTATCACGACTTTGACAGAAAAAGCTAAAGAGCTTCAAGTTGCAGTAAACTTCTTGAATACAGTATTGGACAACGACGGTAAAACTGTTGACGCGAAAGCGGGCAACCCAGCATTGACAGCTTCTTACGCTGACATGGCTGAGTTGATCAAAGACATGAAAGACGGCAAGGTTCAAACTTTGATCGTTCACCGTGTGAATCCAGCCTTCGTATTGCCTGCTGAGATGGGCTTCGCTGACGCTGTTAAAAAAGTTAAAATGGTTATCTACACAGGTGACCGTGTTGACGAAACAGGTGTTCATGCTGATTACATCACTCCAGACAACCACGCATTGGAATCTTGGAATGATCTAGAGACAGCTAAAGGCGTGATCTCTATCTGCCAACCAGCAATTCGCCCAATGTACGACACTCGTTCGTTCCAGTTGTCTTTGATGACTTGGGCGTTCATGGCGAAACAAGGTCCGGCTCGTCTTCGTGATTACGAGACGTTCTATGACTACTTGAGAGTTTACTGGAAATCAGACATCCACCCGAAATACGGTAAAGGCCAAGGCTTTGAAGATTTCTGGTTGGAAGCACTTCAAAAAGGTGCAGTAGGGGAAGTATCAAAAGGTTCTTCTGCTCGTTCATTCAAAGTAGATGCTTTCACATCTATCAAGCCAGCAGCTGCAAAAGAAGGTATGGAACTTGTTCTTTACCCAACAGTTCAAATGGGCGATGGCTCATTGGCGAACGTTGCTTGGTTGCATGAGCTTCCAGATCCAGTGACTAAATTGACTTGGGATAACTACATCATGATCTCTATCGGCACTGCCGAGAAGAACGGTTTGAAAACTGGTTCTATGGTGAACATGAAAGTCGGCGACAAGTCGATGGAACTTCCAGTTTACATCCAACCAGGTCTTCATGACGGTGTGATGGCTGTAGCTGTAGGTTACGGCCGTACTCGTGCAGGTAAAGTTGGTAACGGCGTCGGAAAAAATGCTTACGAACTAGTTTCTGCGTCTAAAGACGGTAAAGTGGTATTTGCAGGTCAAACTGCAACATTCACTAAAACAGGTGCTCATTATCCTCTAGCTGGAACTTCAGGTAACTTCTCAATGGAAGGTCGTCAAATCGCTGCTGAAGCGAACTTGAAAGACTACGCTAAGAATAAATCTGCAGGTATCCACAGACACGAAACTTGGTCTATCTGGTCTGGTCACCAATACTCTGGTCATAAATGGGGTATGGCAGTAGACCTTCACACTTGCACAGGCTGTTCAGCTTGCGTAGTGGCGTGCCAATCTGAAAACAACGTTCCTGTTGTTGGTAAGAAGTACGTTCTTGAAGGTCGTATCATGCACTGGTTGCGTATCGACCGTTACTACACTGGCGATATCGCAAATGCAGAAGCAGTATTCCAACCAGTTATGTGTCAACACTGTGACAACGCTCCTTGCGAAACGGTTTGCCCAGTTATCGCGACTGCTCACTCTGATGAGGGTCTGAATGACATGGTTTACAACCGTTGCGTAGGTACTCGTTACTGCGCGAATAACTGCCCTTATAAAGTACGTCGCTTCAACTGGTTCAACTACGCGAAGTTGATCGAAAAACCAATGCACATGGCTTTGAATCCATCTGTGGGTGTTCGTACTCGCGGGGTTATGGAAAAATGTACGTTCTGCGTACAAAGAATCCATGATGCGAAAACTGTGGCTCGCAATGAAAAACGTCAGTTGAAAGACGGCGACGTTAAAACTGCCTGCCAAACTAGCTGCCCAACCGGCGGTATCGTATTCGGTGACTTGAATGATCCGAACAGCGAAGTTGCTAAGATTTGGAAAGCTGAAGAGAAGGAACGTGGCTATGCACTTCTTGAAGAATGGCATGCTAAACCATCGGTTAAGTACCTCTCTAAAATCCGTAACAATGATAAAGAATCAACTGGTGGCCACGATGGTCACGGTACTGCAAAACAAGGTGAGCACTCATGATTAAGCGTAGCCCATTAGTCCTTGGCAATAAGACTTTGAAAGATGTCAGTGATGACATCTGCGCTCCAGTAGAAAGATTTCCATCTAAAGGTTGGATGGGTCTTTTCCTCGGCGCGAAGACGTTGCTTTTGTTTTACATCGTCATCCTTGCTTGCGTAGTCGGCATCGGTATCGGTCTTCTGGGTGTAACTCATCCGGTATTCTGGGGTACGATGATCGTCACGTTCGTATTCTGGATCGGTATCGGTCACGCCGGTACACTGATCTCTGCGGTCCTTTTCTTGTTCCGTCAAAAATGGAGAACTTCAGTAGCTCGTACTGCTGAGGCGATGACAGTATTTGCGGTTATGACAGCGGGGCTTTTCCCGTTGCTCCATACAGGTCGTCCTTGGTTGGACTACTGGTTGTTCCCGTATCCGAATCAACGTGGTCCATTGTGGGTGAACTTCCGTTCTCCGCTTCTTTGGGACGTTTTCGCGGTATCAACTTACGCGACTGTATCTATGGTTTTCTGGTACATCGGTTTGGTTCCTGACTTTGCAACTATCAAAGACCGTGCGAAGAACAAGCTTCGTCGCTCAGTTTATGGTGCGTTGTCTCTAGGTTGGAGAGGAACTGCAAGAAACTGGTCACACTACGAAATGTTGTACTTGTTGCTTGCGGGTCTTTCGACTCCGCTAGTTTTGTCAGTACATACGATCGTATCCTTCGACTTCGCGGTTTCTAACTTGCCAGGTTGGCATACAACGATCTTCCCTCCATACTTCGTTGCCGGTGCGATCTTCTCCGGTTTCGCGATGGTTGTGACGTTGATGACATTGGTACGTATCGGCTTCCCTGAATTCAAAAACTACGTAACTCTAGACCATATGGAAGTGATGAATAAAATCATCATGACAACAGGTATGCTAGTTGGTTACGCGTACGCTTCTGAGTTCTTTATCGCTTGGTACTCAGGCAACCCATACGAACGCTTCGCATTCGTGAATCGTGCGTTCGGTCCTTATGCTTGGTCGTACTGGATCATGGTTTCTTGTAACGTATTGTCTCCGCAAGTTTTCTGGTTCAAGAAATTGCGTCGTTCAATCCCTGTGATGTTCATCGTTTCTATCTTCGTGAACATCGGTATGTGGTTCGAGCGTTTCGTGATCACTGTGACATCTTTGCACCGTGACTTCTTGCCAGCCAACTGGGGTATGTACCAATGGTCATGGTTCGATACGGGCGTACTTGTTGGTTCGTTCGGTATGTTCCTGACATTGTTCTTGTTGTACTTGCGCTTGTTCCCAGCGATCTCCATCGCGGAAGTTAAGCCTGTTCTACACGTTGGTTATGACACTGAAGGAGGGCACCACTAATGGCTGCTCAATATACTAAAGGTATCGCTGGCATCTGGGATAATGAAGCCGGCATTTTGAAAGCCGCTCGCAAAACTCGCGAAATGGGCTTTACAAAGTTTGATGCAATCTCTGCATATCCAATTCACGGTATGGAAGAAGCTTGTGGCATCCAACGTTCTTGGATTCCGTATGTAACTTTCATCGCTGGTTGCGTCGGTTTGATGGGTGGTTTGGCTCTGACTTATTGGACTTCAGCAGTAAACTGGGCGGTGAATATCGGTGGTAAACCGTTCTTCTCTCTTCCTGCTTTCGTACCTATCATGTTCGAATTGACAGTGTTGTTCGCAGCTCTTTCTTCAGTAGGCGCTTTGTTCTATGCGTGCAAAATGCCACGTATCGATCCCCCAGTGATCGATCCTGACTTGAGCTGCCACAAATTTGCGATTTTTGTTCCATTCAACGATACGGGCTACGATGAAGCAAAGCTTGAGAGAATGTTCAAAGAGCTTGGCGCTATCGAAGTGAAGAAGACGGAGTACTAGAAATGAGAAGCCTCGTGAATATCTCAATGGGTGTAGCAGCAGCAGGCTTGGCAGCGTTGGCGCTTTCAAGCTGTGGTCCTCGCGGCAACAACCCTAACGTTGAAATCATTCAAGACATGATGGAATCTCCGGCTATCAAAGCTCAGGAGTACGACGAATCATCTCCTCATCACAGCGGAATGCGTGTGCCACCTGAGCACACAGTTCCAGAAGGTTTCGAGCCCTACCGTTATGCAACGGATCTTGATGGTGCGATCAAAAACCTTAAGAACCCACTTGCTGGTAAAATGGATGATGAGACCTTGGTTGTTGGTCAAAAATACTATGAAACAAACTGTGCAGTTTGCCACGGTTATAAAGGTGAAGGTGGCGTTGCTGCCAAATCTGTTGTTTCTGAAAAAATGGCATTGAAACCACCAGCTCTTTTGACTGACAAAGTTAAAGGGTGGCCAGATGCTCACTTGTACCACGTTATTACTGTGGGGCAGGGTGTGATGGGTCCTTACGCATCTCACATTCCTCAAAAATATCGTTGGCAGGTTGTTAACTACATTCGCTTCCTAGAGAAGCGTGATGGTAAATAGGATTACGTATGGCAGAACATAAACACGTAGATCTTCACGTATCTAAATTTGAAGCTCCAGCAAAACTTAAAACATTGAGTTTTGCTTTGGTGGCGATCGGTCTTTTGACGTTCGTTATCGGTTTGATGAAGAATCCAGATCGCCTTTGGACTTCGTACCTTGTGGCTTTCTTCTTCTTCTCTTGTATGGGCTTGAGTGGTCTTTTCTGGATTGCTATCAACAACACAGCAAAAGCGGGTTGGTCGGTATCGATCCGTCGTTTCGCTGAAGCGACAACTTCATTCATCCCATTCATCTTGGTGTTTGGTTTGGTCTTGTTGTTGGGCTTCAAAAAGCTTTTCATCTGGGCGGACCCAGCTGTTATTGCTTCCAACCCAGTGATCGCGGCAAAAACGGCTTACTTGAATCCAACATTCTTCGTGATCCGTCTTTTGATTTTCGTAGTAGGTTGCATGATTTTCAGATGGGTTATCGTTGGTAACTCTTTGAAACAAGACGTATCTGGCGACGAAAACCTGACTCACAAAAACGTGGGCCCGGCGATTGGCTTCATCGCGTTCTTCGCGTTGATGTTCTCTTTCTTCTCTGTCGACTTGTTGATGTCATTGCTTCCAACTTGGTATTCAACAATCTTCGGTATCTATTGCTTCTCAGGTTTGTTCCAAGCGGGCTTGGCATTCTTGGCAATCGTTATCGTATTGATGAGACGTTCTGGTCTTGTAAAAGGCTATGTAACTGTTGAGCACCAACACGACGTTGTTAAATACCTTAAAGGTTTCTCAATCTTCTGGGCGTACATTGCATTCTCTCAATTCATGTTGATGTGGTATGCCAACTTGCCGGAAGAAACTGAGTACTACATTATGAGATCTTTGGGCGGTTGGATGTCTATTTCTACTGCTTTGTTGATCTTCCGCTTCGTAGTACCTTTCTTGGCATTGCTTCCGCGTGCTGCGAAAAGAAACGATGCGAACGTGATCTTGGTATCAGTTCTAGTCTTGATCATGCAATACGTTGATATCTACTGGATGGTTTACCCGAACTTCTTCGACGGCCAAGTTACTTTCGGCTTCTGGGAAATCGGTATCTTCGCAGGTTTCGCGGGTATCTTCCTTCTTTGCATTATGAACTTCTGGAGCAAGCACAGCTTGGTTCCTGTTAAAGATCCTCGTATGCATGAGGCTCTTAACCACCACGTAGCGTACTAGTAGAAAAAGCCACCTTCGGGTGGCTTTTTTTGTTTCGGGCTCCTGCCCTCAACCCCTTTGGGGCTGGCGCGAAAAAATCCCTTCCTGGGATTTTTTTGTTTCGGGCTCCTGCCCTCAACCCCTTTGGGGCTGGCGCGAAAAAATCCCTTCCTGGGATTTTTTTGTTTTTTGCGCATCTCACTTTCGAACCCTTGAAGCTTGTTTGCTCCCTTGCTGAACTAAAGATTCAGGAGGTGTCGAGTGCGATTTCTTCAATTCCTTCTTGTTCTATTTATTCCGTCATTACTGTGGGCTTCATCTGCGGATGAAAGGCCGATTCGATCTGACTATCAAAGAGTGCAACTTTGGGAGCAGGTGATGAGTGGGGGATTGCCTCGTCCTCTGCCAGATGACCCCGCGCAACCTCCTCAGGATCCGTCACCAGCACCTCCGCCGCCCTATTGTGTGGCAGGAGATCCTTTGTCGAATAGCTGTGTGCGGGCGGTGTGTGATCAGCTTCCGAACTTAAACTGTATGGATCCAAAGAAAGTGCGCGATATCGCGTGCCAATGTCAGGGGGTCGCCGGTGATTGTGTGACTGCGGTTTGTAATCAACTCAACCGCTTTGATTGTGATGAAAAGCGTGAACTTTATCTGGTGGTAAATATGTGCCGGGGAGTTTCGGATGCTTCTTGTATTAATACGGTTTGCTCGAGCTTAGGTCGATTTGACTGTGATGATTTTAACGACATGAAAAAAGTGACGGATCTGTGCCGCCGTTGAGTAGGATTCTCTTTTCGATGGGCCTGGTACTTTTCTGTGAACCAGGCCTTTTAGGGAACGGCTATTCAGTCATTTCATCCATTTTCTTTTCAGCTTTATCCGTTGAATCGCTGACTTTCTTTTTAGCTTTCTTAGTTTGTTTCTTCGCGGACTTTGAAGCTTTGTCGGCTTCTTTATTCATATTTTCGTGAGCTTCGTGAGCGTTCTGTTCCATCTTCTGGCCGGCTTCATCGGTTTTTTGCTGCATCTTGTTTGTGTCGTACTGAGCGAGTGCAAAGGTACAAGTTAGTGTCGCAATTAAAGTGATTAGCAGAGCTTTCATAAATTTCTCCTTATTCTAGAGGTTGTTTGTGAAATGATGCTCCTCTGTGGAAATACTTTCGTAAATCAGTAATTTAACAATGTTGTTTAAAGCTTTATATTCATATGTCCACGCTCTCGACAGTGAGTTGCATGGTATTGCATTAGAGCTGGGCCCCATCTTGCAATAACAAAACTTCGGGATACTTACGGGGAGAATTCATGTCTATCACAGCATATCGAGACGTGATTTATTTATGTGCCGACCCGGTTTGGCCTGAATATTTGACGGAACTTGATGGGGTTAAGTGGATTCATGCCAACAACCCGGAACGCTTAAAGCAGATTCTCAAATCAAGACATGGGGAGGTTCTGGTGATCGTTCGCGCGAACAATCTAACACAAAAAGTAGTTGAAGCCTTTATGAGTTGGATGAAAGTTAAAACGAAGTTGTCGTTTATCTTTATCGCGCAAACTATTGATAATGCTGTCTTTCAACTTACTTTAAATAATCCGCAGGCGTTGGTGGTGCGTGAGTCCGATGGTTCAACCATTACTTCAATGGTGACTCGCTGTCTTCAAGGTTTAAACTTGAAGAGTCGTCGCCAAGAACGCCAAGCTGTTGAGGCTCCCGTGATGTTAAAGAAGTTCAGCGCAGATCCACAATCGCCAACGGGCGTCGGAGTTCAGTTTTTGCGGGAGGGTGGAATGAAAGATTTCTCTCAAGGTGGTGCTTTGATCGAAATCAATGACGGAACTGTCTCTGCCAAAGACTTCTTAAGTCTGATGTATCGCGATCAAAACGGAAAATGGGTGTCCATCGAATCTCAGGTTCGTTGGGTCTCTTTGAGCCCGTCGGGCTATCAGATCATCGGGGTTCAGTTCCTAGCCACGGCGTAGTTCTCAAATTAAGACGGGACTTTTTCGTTAACTGAAGGTTCGGTTGTGCCGAAGAGTCTCCTATGTTGAGGCCCTTGTTTTTACTCTTAATTTGCAGCTTTTTTATTTTCAGCGTCGCTGCGAATGCGGGGCCTTTAGAAGCACTTTCTGAGCAAGCCTACAAGATGACCGGAACCAAGTGTGAGCCGAGTCCTGCTTCTCAAAACTCCTCCAATGAAAAATGCGATCCCCAAGGAAGTTCGTTGAAGCGTTCTTCTAAGTCTTTAGATGAAATGAGCCAGGCATTAACGGCCAACGATGAGGAAAAGTTCTTTGCCCTTTTAGGAGAGCAACAAGTCCGAGAACTTCAATGTGCCGGGGACTTTGCGAAATCGTCCCTCAGTGAAATAAATCAAGATTTTGCCAACAGTGACTTAAAGAAAAAGCTTACGATGGCGCGTTTGGTTCGTCAAAAGGCGCAAGGATTAGGCAAGAGAATTGTCAGTGATCCGATGCTCGCAACACCCGTGTGTCCTGGAAATTTTGAAGCCTTAGAAATGCAATTCCCGAAGGGGATGAAGCGCGGTGCAAATTACCAGGCCTGCAAAGAATTGATTTCCTATCGCCAGTCTTATCAAGCCATTGTTAGCGCGATTCCTCTTTCGGGTTCACCCGTTTTAAATAAAGTGATCGAGCAGTATGCCGGTGGCAAGTCTGAGATCCCGGATTCTGAGCTGCAAAAACAACTGGCGAATGCCTATGGCGAAACTCAAAAACTCCTTGAGGCGAATCAACAAAGTCTTGCTAAGAATTTAAAAGAAAATGGTGCTGAGGGCTTAGACCGTGAGGCTCGCCATGAACTGCTTCAAGATCCAGCGCTTCGTGAAACTGTGGTGCAGGCGAATAAAGGAATGACCGAGGTGGCGTGCCGTGCGAATGCTCGTTATGGCGAGGGAGCTGACAACCTGAATAACAGCGTGATGGTTGGGTCTCTAATTTTGGGTGGCGGCTCTGCCGTGGTTGGAAAAGTAGGAGCCTTCACGGCGCGCGCTTTTGAAACTTCGAAGCTGGCGCGAGCAACGGGTATGGTCTCTTTAAATGGGATGAACATCATTCGTTACGCTGTGATGGGGACGGACTTTGCCAGTATGGCGGCATTAACGAAGCAAGCCTGCTTCAGTGAAAAGCTGTCGGATCTCAAAGCGGGGAATGCCTGCGTGAGTGCGCCTTCAGCTGCGAAAGTTGAAAAAGACAACTGTCTGTTGGTGGCCTCGTTAACCGCCATGGGAATCGTGCCCCAAGCTATGATCGCAGAGCTTTCCAAGAACATTAAGTCGACCCTTGCCGCAGAAAAAAGAGCCCAGGCATTAGAGAAGGTTGTGGCAGAAGCACCCCCTGTCGCCAAGGTTGTTAAGCCAACTCCAGTGGTGCCAAAACTATCGGCTCAGGCTGTGGAAAAGCAATTGGCTGAAGGCACCATCGTCTCCCAAAAAGAAGTTGGGAGAGGGGCCTTCGGTGCCCGCTATGTCAAATACTCCGATGGCAGTGAAGGCGTCTGGAAAGCGACAATGAGTAAAGGCGGCTTGGATACCGCGAGTTCTGAGGTCGCGGCTTATAAAGTTGACAGCTATTTAGGACTTAAATCCGTTCCAGTGACTGTGAAAAAAGAAGTTGATGGTCAAATGGGTTCGGTTCAATACAGAGTGAAAGCTCTCAAAGAAACAGATGAGGATATTGCCTATTTGAGAGACCCTGAACAGACGGGATTTTTGGATTATCTCATCGCCAACAATGACCGTCACGGTGGAAACTTTCTGCAAAAAGAAGATGGGAAATTGATCGCTATCGACCACGGTTTATCTTTCAGTAGCTCCATGCCGAGGGCTAAAGAATCGTTTGTGACTTTCCAAGGGAAGATTGGAGCGCTTGATAAAAACTTGAAATCCCAGCAAAGGATTCAAGAGAAAATAGCAGCGAATCCGAAGAACTCCGAAATTCTAAAGATGGAACTCGCAGACCTTAAAAAAGATGCTTCCGAGTTGCAGTCTGCAATCAATGCTTTTGCTCCCAGTAAAGCTGTCGTAGATAAGTTACGCGTCACCTCCAGGGAAGACTGGAAACGGGTTGTTGGTGACAATCTGACGGAGTGGCAGATTGATGCGCTGATTAAAAGGCAGGAAACTCTGGTTCATGCCTTTGAAGTGGCGGAGAAGAGAATCGGGGCGGAGCGGTTGTATCCTGCAGGGCCGGCATCTCCATTGCTAAAAACCGATAATTTTGGCTTTTAGCGCGCGGCGTTGTGTATGTTTGGCAACCTCCCTGGACCAAGAATACTTGACCCTTACGGGGGAGCCGATTACTAATAATGTGATGCAAAATTTCCCGTTAGATTCATCACTTATCTCTCTTAAAAATAGCTCGTTCACGAGCACCCAATCATAATGTCACAAGTTACAATTATTCTGCCGGATAACTCTACCAAGGTTTTTGACCATGAACCGACGGCGCTAGAAGTAGCGCAGTCCATTGGCCCTCGTTTGGCTAAAGAAACCTTGGGCGCCAAACTCAACGACTCTACAGAGATCTCTGATCTTCGCACGAAGCTTAAAGATCAAACGAAGGTGGCGTTGATCACCACAAAATCTCCTGAATCCGTTGAAGTGATTCGTCACTCTTGCGCTCACATCATGGCGCAAGCGATTCAAGATATTTGGCCTGAAGTTAAAGTGACGATTGGTCCAGTGATCGATAACGGTTTCTATTACGATTTTGATTCTCCGTTTGCTTTCACTGAAGAGCATTTCGAGAAAATCGAAAAGAAGATGTCAGAGATCGTTGCTAAAGATCTTCCGATTCACCGTGAAGACTGGCCCATCGCTAAAGCCATTGAAACTTTCAAAGGTATGGGCGAGCGCTTTAAAGTTGAGTTGATCGAAGACTTGGCGAAAAAAGGCGAGACGACTGTTGGTATCTACTTCAACGGAACAAACTGGTTTGACCTTTGCCGTGGACCGCATATTCAATCCACTGGCCAAATCAAAGCTTTCAAGTTGTTGTCAGTCGCTGGCGCATACTGGAGAGGTGACGAGAAAAACGCACAACTTCAGCGCGTGTATGCAACGGCCTTCAACGATAAGAAAGACTTGGATCTTTACCTTCACAACATCGAGGAAGCGAAAAAACGCGACCACCGTAAGTTGGGTAAAGAGCTTGGTATGTTCTATTTCAACGAACTAGCGCCAGGCTCTCCGTTCTTCACAGGTAAAGGTGCAACTGTGTACACAGCTTTGCAAACTTACTTGCGTGAATTGTATTTCGAAACGGGTTACCAAGAAGTGATCACGCCACAAATCTTCGACGTGAACTTGTTCCATACTTCTGGTCACTACCAAAACTACAAAGAGAACATGTTCTTCACGAAAGTGGATGAGCGCGATTTTGCGTCTAAACCGATGAACTGTCCTTCTCACTGTTTGTTGTATAACTCTGAGAAATACTCTTACCGTGATTTGCCAATTAAAATGGCCGACTTCGGTCGTTTGCACCGCTATGAGAAATCAGGCGCGATGCACGGTTTGACTCGTGTACGTACGTTCTGTCAGGACGACGCCCACATCTTCTGTCGCTTAGACCAGCTTCAAGAAGAAATCGCGAAGTTCATGAACTTGCTCAACCGCGTTTACGACAAACTGGGTATGAGCAATTACAAAATCTTCCTTTCCACTCGTCCAGAAAACCGTATGGGAACTGAAGAGTATTGGGATATGGCAGAGGGAGCTTTGGCGGAAGCGTTGAAGTCTTTGAATTTGCCATTTGAATTGAATCCAGGCGATGGCGCGTTCTATGGGCCTAAGTTGGACATTATGTTCGTGGACGCTTTGAACCGTCCTTGGCAGTTGGGTACACTTCAAGTGGATCCGAATTTGCCACAAGCTTTTGATTTGAAATACACTGGCGAAGACAACAAGGAACACCGTCCAGTTATGCTCCACCGTGCGATCTTGGGTTCACTTGAGCGCTTTATCGGTGTTTACTTGGAGCATACGGCAGGTCATTTGCCACCGTGGATGATGCCAGTACAGGTGGCGATCCTTAACGTTACGGACCGTGTGAACACGTTCTGTGAAGAGTTGCAAAACTCTTTGAAAGAACAAAAAGTACGCGTGGAATTTGACCGCCGTAACGAGAAATTGAATTATAAAATCCGTGAAGCCCAACTTCAAAAAATCCCTTACATGATTATCGTAGGGGACAAAGAAGCAGAAAGCAGAACGGTTTCATTGCGTTTGAGAGACGGATCTGAACATAAAGGGATGACCGTAGATCAGGTGATGAATTTGATTACGACTGATATTAACACAAGAAGTTTGCAGAGCTCTCTTGCGAAGTCTGCAACAGTAAACTAGTCGTCGCACTTACGCGCGCTAGTTTTTAACCAAACCTTGGAGGTTTACCATTAGCAAGTTTTCAGGAAATTTTGGAGGCGGTGGTGGCGGTCGCTTTGATCGCAACAAGAAAGACTCTAAAGACTCTTTGAGAGTGAATCGTGAGATTCGCGCACAACAAATTCGCGTTATTGACGACGAAGGAAACATGTTGGGCGTTATGACTGTACCAGAGGCGTTACGTATTGCTGAAGATCGCGGCCTCGATCTTCTTGAGATTGCTCCAACAGCAACTCCTCCGACTTGTAAAATCATGGACTACGGTAAGTGGAAATACGAGAAGAAGAAGCAGGCAACTGCCGCTCGTAAGAAGCAAACTGTGGTAACGATCAAAGAAGTTCAAATGCGTCCGCGTACGGACCAACATGACTTTGAAACGAAAATGAATCACGCTCGTCGCTTCCTTTTGGAAGGTGATAAAGTGAAAGTTTCATTGCGCTTCATGGGACGAGAATTGGCCCATCAAGAAGTCGGCGTTGAAGTTATCAAGAAAGCCATCGCTTTCGTTGACGATTTGGCTTTGGTTGAATCTCAACCGAAAATGGAAGGTAAGCAAATGTTCTTGATGCTTGCTCCAGATCCTTTGAAAATCAAAGAATACCAAAAAGCGCATCCGAACAAGTCTAAGCAAGACTCTAAAGAGCTCGACGAGCTTAAAGAAGTCGAAGAAGACGACGAAGACTAAGGTAACAGTTCCCTTTTTGGAACGCACCGCAATTAAAGGCAGCCTGAGGGCTGCCTTTTTTGTTAGGATAATTCATGGCATCACCAATTTCCTTTAGCTCACTCAAAAATTCAGTCGATGTTTTTATGCTCTTCGCAATCCCTGTGGGCGGAGGCATTCCTGCGGGCGTGGTCCTCGGGCAGAGTCGTGGTGTGGGTTGGATTGCGATGTCGGTGCTGTATTTCTTTTCTGACGTATTGCTGGCCTTTTTCTTTGAACCCGTGATGATTGTTTTCCTAAAGATCGCCCAGTATGTTCCCTTTCTCCAGCGCATGTTTGCGGTATCACGGGAAATGACCAATAAAACCATCGCTCGCTACGGCAATAAGCCAGGGCCTTTGTTGCTGATCATGATTGCCTTCGGCGTAGATCCCATGACGGGGAGGGCTGCCGCGCTTTCTCAAGGGCATAGTTTCATCACGGGATGGGCTATAGCCATTGCGGGTGATATGATGTTCTTTGGGGTTGTGATGGCATCGACCATTTGGCTGAACAATGTTTTGGGCGACGGAACTTGGGCGGCAGTGATCATCATGGTTCTGATGCTCGGTCTGCCGCCATTGGTTCGTCGGATTCGTACTCTAGTGGTATGAGATAGCTCAGTCTAAGCAAGACTGGCGCGCACAGTTGTCGCATCGGTAGCTTGCAGCGGCTATGCCCGTCTGTATTTTCCATCGTGTATTTTAATCAACCCGCTGGCGGTCATTTCTGTAATCAGCAAACCAGGGTCAGGGTAGACTTCAGTTAACAGGTCTTTAAGATCTGTGAGTGTATACGCTTTATTGCTTGCGAGGTTTTCCGACACGCGAGTGAGAACCCATTCGCGTTTCATCTTTTGCGATGGGATTTTTGTCAGCTTTCCATACTTGAAGAAAGACTTAAGGACTTTGTCTCTATATTGTTCTTCGACCTTATCTTGCTCTTTGAGTTTGACCCCGGCTTCAAGAACTAACTCTTTGAGTGTCATTTCCGCAAAGTCAGAGGCCGCTGAATAAATCGTATAGTATTGGTCTTTTTTTGAGGAAACTAATCCCGCTTCCACCAGTTTTTTCAAGTGAAACGACACAGTGGAAGGGGCGAGCTTTAAGCGCTCAGAGATCACTTCAATATAGGCATCTCTTTCTAACAAAAGTCGAAAGATATTGATGCGTGATTCGTCTGAAAGCGCTTTTAGAATAGTGAGACTTTGCATTAGTGAGTGCGAGCTCCATGAAGACTGCGACGAACGTGATCTAAAAAGGCAATTTGAATTTTGCCAATTTCAATTTCGTTTGTGACGTCATGTTTAAAACTCATCACCAGTTTTTGAGTAAAGTCCAATTCCATTTTCTCAAGTAAGTTCTTCAGTACAAAATAGGCGCGATCCTCTTCGGGGTGATCTTCAATTTCGACAAGAGCGGGAAGATTGACGCCATTTTTCACGGCATCAACGTACTTGTCAGCCATCGTAAGGTAGATATCTGAAAGTGAATCGATAATTCTGCCTTCCACTTTGGAGTCCAATATTTCGCGAGAGAAAGACTTCATGTCAGTCTGAACTTTTTTGATGCGTTCTTTGAAAACATCCTTATTAAACATAACAACCTCTTTGTTGATTCGATAGATATCGAAATAGAAAATGCTTGTCAATAGAAATAATTCGATGCATATCGAATTGAATATAAATACCCAGGAGGGTTTAATGAAAGCGGTTTTAGTAGGTTTATTTGCGATCGTCCTAAGCTCAGTGGTATCTGCTAATGGAATCGACAAGTCTTTTTTGCCAGTTCCGGAATGGCTAAAGCCCAAAGCAGCGATTATGGGTGGCATTTCTGACTGTCAGAATATTTCTCCCTACTACGATGAATATCTGATTTACACGGAGGCTCTATCGAGGGTGGTGTCTGTGACCTATTTCACAAACCCAACTTGTGAAGCCTATATTAAAAGCAAAATCGATACGTCCAATATTCGCTTTGT
>JAGIAF010000023.1:16670-18283 GCA_017745015.1 Bdellovibrio sp.
ATTCAATATGGATTCGCGATTACGCTCCAATTTGGCTCAAGGATAAAAACGGTTTATTTGTTCTCGCAAATTTTCCCTATGGTGCAAATTACTTTGGGAGGCAGGTTCAAGACGATCAGTTTTCTTCCTTCTTAGCTCAAGCTTTACAAATTCCGCTAGTATTGGATTTCCCCAGAAAGAAGATCGAGTTTTATTTTGATGGCGGAAACCTTTTAGTTGATGAACAGGGCATTTGCTACACGGCACTCAAAGATGAAGATGACGTTCTTCCAGAAGTTCGGCGAAGTTTGTTGCAACAGATTAACTGTAAAGACATTGTTTTTATGAAGCCCATCCCACAAGAACGCACGGGACATGTCGATACCTTCATGAAGATTCTTCCTGGGCAGAGGGCGCTACTAGCGCGGTATTCAACTTCACCATTTAAAGAGGCGATGGAGGAAAATAAGAAGTTGCTACAAGGCCGGGGATTTCAAGTTATCGAGATCGAGCATCTTGATGAAAAAGATAAGACTCATTGGAGCTATTTAAACTCGGTGATCGTGGGGCAGAATGCTTTTGTTCCACAGTATGGATTGGAACAGGACAAGTCAGCGGTAAGGGTATTCCAAGATCTGGGCTTTATAGTCCATCCGATAGGTGCCGAGCAGATAATCAACCTGCGAGGCTCTCTTCATTGTATAACAAATTTTATCTACTAAGACTGACTTTATTCTTGAATTGACAACGCAGTAAGCAACCGATGCGGCAGCTTACTGCGTTGTTTTTATAAAGTTATTACTAGTAACCAGCAATGCGGCACAGGCCTTCGCGATGAGATGTGTGAATGTCTGCGCTGCGCAGGATGCCCGTGATCACTGCTTGGCCTTTGTTGTTTCGAACGGTCATCTTAGTTGCGTAAGAAGTAGTAACCGATGTTGTTTCTACCTCTTGGTAGCCAGAAATGCTGATATCAACAGATTGGCATTTGCGTTCGCCAGTTTGCTCATCGCGCATGCAACGTGTTTCTTCGCGGTGGATAGTGCAAGATTCTGTTCTGTTATCAATTCTAGGTTCGCTGCGCTCGATATCATCCATGCTGAATTGGATGCTGTGATCTTGACCAGAGGACAAGCTCAAGATTTGCAAGCGAGTAAAGTCTTCGTTGCCTTTGATATAGTCCGTATTGCCCGTGATTTTAAACGGAATCTTTTTGCCGCTGTTCATTTGTAGGTACAGAACATTTCCTTTTTTATCTGCATCGATAGAGATGTTTTTAATGTTTGCTGACGAATGCTCTTCAAAGCGCACGATAGAACCATCAGAGGCACGCAATTGAGTTGTTTGCACAACTTGTTGATCGTAGAGGCTTTCGTAATCGAAATCTTTGAGCTTCTTCGACATTGCGTGTGATTGTTGAGTGATTGCTAAACACAAAAAACCAGTAAGAACTAATAGTGATTTCATTTGCAGGCCCCTCCCAGGTGGCGAGAGGGCCCAGTGCAATCACTTTGCCAACGTTTTCAATGTCACTTTGTCACCGTAGAATATTTTCAGCTTATGGATATTCAAGGTCGCCTTTTACAAATGCATTCAAGAAATCGCGCTTCGCTTTGAAAGTCTCTGATTCATAG
>JAGIAF010000240.1 GCA_017745015.1 Bdellovibrio sp.
GAATACCTCCGCCATCGAAGGTGAAAAGTTAGACATTCAATCATTGCGTTCGTCGATCGCGAAACGCTTGCATCTGACAAATAATAAAAACGTTAAATCAAAATCAACCGACGGTATTGTGGAAGTGCTTATTGATGCGACTTCAAATTACCAAAGCGATTTAACTCTTGATCGTATTAACACTTGGCACTCGGCGCTTTTTTCAGCGTCTTCGAATCCGAATCAAATTGAAATTGGATCTATTCGAACTTCTGCCGAGCCCATGCAAGTGTTGTCGGGAAGTTTTGAAAAGCCCGTCGTACATTTTGAGGCGCCACCCTCAAAGTATCTCAATAAAGAGCTCAAAGCTTTTTTTAAATGGTGGAGTGGAAATCAGAAGATCGATGGTCTATTGAGAGCAGGAGTTGCCCACCTTTGGTTCGTAACTCTGCATCCTTATGATGATGGTAACGGTCGTATAACACGTGCGTTGACGGAGATGGCTTTAGCTCAGGATGAAAAAACGGGGCGTCGTCTTTACAGTATTTCTACGCAAATACTTAAAGAAAGAGCGAAGTATTATGAAATTTTAGAAAGGACTCAAAAATCAGGGATGGACATAACTCCTTGGTTGCAATGGTTCCTTGAAATATTGATCAAGTCCTTTACTCAATCGCAGGCGTTACTTAAAAAGTCTCGTTATCTTTCTCTGTTTTGGCAAAAACCGGCAATGGAGGATTTGAATGAGCGTCAAAGAAAAGTTCTCAAGAAAATGCTAGAGAGTGAGCCAGAGGCCTTTGTTGGTGGAATGACCAATAAAAAATATGTCAGTATCACGGGAACCAGCCGTGAATCGGCCAAAAGAGATCTGGCCGAATTGGAAGCCAAAGGTATTTTAAGCGTTGAAGGCAAGGGGCGATCTGTTCACTATAACATTGCCCAGGCCTATAAATTCACAATGTAGCTAGCTTCGGCCGTAGATCGCAGCTTTCTTCAAAACGTTCTCTTGCGGATCAGTTTCGACTAAAACAATCAATTCGGTGCTGCTGACAAGTTTGTAAAACGGCGATTCCAGAGACAGACGATTTTTATCCGTGATCAAAATGATGCTGTAATCAAACGCATCTACAGAAACTGCATTTAAGTTTTGAATTCGTGTGCGTGATGGCGGAGCCGGGTAGGGCTCTTCGTGCTTGATCGCGATGAATTGATAGTCTTGATCTTCAAGCATGTGATCGCAATAGTCCTTCGCGATTCGCTCAAAGGCACCACCCAAAAGAGTTTCCTCTTCATTCTGAGTTTCAAGATGGCTTTTAAGTATCAGGCCGGTTGCATAATATAGCAGACCCGCTTTTCCAAGATTGGAGTGAACCTCAATCGAAAGAGTTTCTTCTTGGTATTTCAGCTCGCGCTGCGATTTAAAATATTTCCGTTGTTCAAAGAACGCTTCCGCAAAAGCGGCCTCGCGGTCAGAACGCTTTTCGAGGGTAAGTTGAAGGTCATTTGAATCTGGATTCTTCATACGGTGAGGGTATACCGCAGAGCTCTTGCCGTCATTAATATTTAACGTCCTCGCCATCATCTGGGGCGAGGAGATGAAACATTTCTGGGTGCTACGCGTTCAAAGCTATTTTTCAAACATCAACCCCTTACTAAGATACGGCACTTCAGGCTGTATTTTGATCCGTCGAAATGAATGATATCTCCAAGTTTATGAATGATACGTGCTTTTAAACGAAAGAAACGATCATCCAATAGCTGGTTGTGTGCAAACTCTGGCCAAAGAACTTCGCATAGAAGCTCTTTGTTGGCCGGGGCCGCCGCCAATAATTGCAGAAGCTGGCCCTCTAAAGATTTTTGTTTAATTTTTCCGGCCAAATGTTTGTTGTGATCACTTAACGTGTGCGTGTTGATATTCCAGATCCAAGTTGGAATATTTTTAGCATTTTCTAATTGAATCTTTTCTGAAGCATGTTGCTCATAGCGAGCTTTCCAATGAGAAGAGATGTCTGAGAATTGTTCTAAGACTAAAAGGCCTCCCTGCATACGGCATTTGATATAGGCCAGAGGGAAGGCGACGCGGGCATCCGTTTCAGTAGGTAGGTAATTTAAGAAACCTTGGGCTTGCGCGGGATTCTTTAAATCCAACGCACAGTCCGCGGCATGAATCAAAGCGAGATGATAATCAGACGTAGGGCAGTGAGCTTCGATAAAGGTCATTGCCTTTTGAATCTCGTCTAATGCCGGCTGAGGGCGGCCTGTACCTTGGAAGACGTAGGAGCGCTGGCGGAGGCAAAGGCCCATGACCTTAGGAACCATGAGTTCTTCAGATTTTGAAATAATCAAGGCCAGCTGAGAAAGCTCTTCGTTGATACTGATAAGACTGTCATTGCTTTTAAAAATCAGTTCGTTGAAAAGACTCAGACAGAGCTTTTCAGATGACTGGGTTCTTTCGTACTGGGCTGCTGCGAGAGACATTTCTTGAGCGGCTAGCGTGAAAGCATTTTTGTGGGCATATACCAAACCTCGCACAAAGTGAGCTTCAGCTTGGGTGAAGTTATCTGTAACGTTTGTCGCAATCAAATCTGCAGGGTCTAATTCAGAGCCACGACCATTTTTAATAGCCAATCGAAAGCTTAGAAGTTTTTGCTCCAGCATTTGCCGAGCATCTAGTTTTTCCTGGTCTCGCAAATCGCGAATATGCTCTAAGCTTTGAGCGGTGTCGGAGACGAGGATTTTAGAGAGGGATTGATTGTATTTTGAGCTCACGGTCCCATCACTTTTTTAAGTTTTGATAGTGTGTCGCTGAAGTTGATTTCGTACATCCAAAGCTTTCCATCGCGAAACGGATTGCAAGCGGCAGAGGTGCGCAGAACTTTAAAGCTCATGGCGCGATCTTCCGAGCCAAAGGAAACGTCAATGTCAGCATCTTTGGTACGGATGATCTGCTTCCAGTTACCCATAGAGCGAGTGTTGTTCGCTGATAGCTGGATTTGGCAGATTTGGCCAGTTGACGATTTGAACAGAATGCTTCCTTGCGAAGTTCCTTTGCGAGAGAAGTCGGCATCGACAGCGATGTGCTCATTATTAAACTTCACCCGTGTACTGCCGCCATTGCAGTCAATAAATTGGCGGGTGTCCTCTTGTTGAGTTGTATAGCCTTCATAGCGAGCATAGAAATAAATTTCGCCATCTTTTTTATAAGGCGTGGGTAATGCAGACGTGTTGACGCCAATATTGGTTCTCACACAGCTATTAGCCCCTAAAGTGGATGATGTCAGTGCATTGTAAAGCTCGTTCAAGGATGTGGTCTTAATCATGCGACCACTCGCTGTGATGCTGTCAAATTTCTTTCCGTATTGATCTTGGACCATCGGTTGATCACAGTTTTTCTTAATCTTATAAGAGCTCAATTCCCCTTCAGGAGCATAGTCGCCCAATCTGATGGGAATCATGAAGGTGGCATTCTTTAAGGCATACAAGCTGCCGCCGCCTTCGCCGTAATCACCACCACGGCGCTCTTGTTGAATATTTCCCATTTTGCTTCTTTGTAGATCCTTGAAGGTCTTCATCAGATCATCTGGTTTTACATTGCGGATTTTTTGAGGATCTGTTGAAAGCTCTTTAAAGATCAATTTTGTTTCAGGAGTCGGTTGATCTTTTTGAATATTCCACTCTGAAGATTCCGCGCTGGAATCATTGCAAACTTCGGAATAAATTCTTTGCGAACCATCACTTAAAGATTGAACCAACTCTTGTTTTCGCTCAAGGGTGCCATTGTTAATCTTTTCGGAATAACGAAGACGGAGAGGACGGCCGGCATCAGCATCGGGGGTGGCCAATAGGCGTGGTAGAGCCGCTAAGATATCAATCAAAGACACTCCCAAAGATCTTGAGCCATTAATTTCGGCTTTCGTTAGCATTCCCGCCAAATAGGGTTTAATAAAAAGAGAAGGATTTAAGATGGCCAAAGACATATCTCTTTGTGTGGCTTGAGCACGAGAGGTAATAAAAAGCGGGCTGCCGCTAAAGCCGGGGCGAATCGCCAGGCTTTCTAAGAAAAGGGATGGAATCCCTTTTTCGATATGTGCAAATCCAATGTCGAGAAGATCTGAAGCTTTAATTGGGGTTGGATTATTTGGAGTTGCAGAGGGAACCAAATAGTAGTTGTCCTCTTGTGTACTCACGGCCTTCATCAAGGCGCTGGTCGTGTGCTCCGGGGCTAAAGATGCCACCTGGGCTTTCATTTCTCCAGAGAGAGTGCTGAGAACTTCATTGCGATCTTGAGTGGAAATTAAGGGGAATAGGTATGATGGCTTTGCAGAGACGATGTCGAGAAGGGCTAAGTCCAAGGTTTCTGATTTGCCTTTTAATGCCAAGGCAAAGGAATTGCTACCGCATTTTCCTGCCAATAATTCTGCGCCAGCAACGACATGGGCTGGAAGAAGAATGCGGTACTCATTCGAAGTTTGAATCACCCAGCCAACACCGACTTGTGCGAAAATACGATCGCCGGCATAGGAATACGAATAAACATTGACGATCTGACAGCGATTGGGATCGTTGTTAATTCCATTGCCCGGGTAAACTGTCGGGTTTGACAGATTATCGCGTCCCCAGCCGACAGCGGGGTGCCAGAGGGTGATAAGGCTTAAAATGGAACAGATCAAACGAGTCATCATAGGTTCAAGCTATTTCAAAGCCTGTGCCTTTATAAGAGCATTCCTGTTGTATTTAAGAACGGGAGTTCGCTATTTTGTTGAACTACTGTCAAAAGTTTAGACACAGATTTTAGAGCCAAGGTATGAGTTCCTAACCAAGTTTGCAGCCTTGCAAAAGCGGAGTTTTGATCTGCCGATGTGCGAAGAGTGAATAACGCTTCGTCCACACAGTTGTCACATTGTTAAATCTTCGTTTAAATGTGGATACCTTTAGGAGGTATCCATGCTTTACGAAATCACAGTGCCATATTTTATTAAAACGCTTCACAATTTGGAGAATTTTCTAGAGAAGGGCGCGAAATATGCTGAATCTAAGAAGTTCGACATGGATGTTCTCTTGAACTCTCGTTTGGCTCCGGATCAATTTCCTTTGGCCCGCCAAATTCAAATTGCCTGTGATACTGCGAAGCTTGCGGCATTCCGTTTAACAGAAAAACCTGCACCAACTTATCCTGATACTGAAAAAACTTATGCTGAATTCCGAGACAGAATCCAAGCCAAAATT
>JAGIAF010000241.1 GCA_017745015.1 Bdellovibrio sp.
CGCATTAAGTTGCGCAAACTCTTTGGCACTAAAAACTTTCTTAGAAAACAAAATGTGATATTGAAACTGCTCCCCTAAAGCCGGAACCATTTCCAGTTTTGTCTGATGGTTTTTATTCCAGAAAACCATGGTGTCTTTATTCACGTAAGCAAAGAGATAGTTCTCTTGCGAAACTTTCTCAAGAGGCCCATAGACGTCCAACTCGGGGATAATACTGAACTTGGTTTCCAATTGATCATTGATGCGACTCAGAGCCGCTGAGCTCGTGAAGCTTCCCGTGGCGCCAATCTCCAAACCAGCAAAATCTTTTTCTGACTTTACCTTGTCGATATTTTTCGGCAGCCCCGCAAACCCAAACGCAGTTTTAAACAGGGGTTCACTGACATAGAAATCTTTTTCTCGCTCTGGAGTTTTGCGGAAAGGACAGCCCATCGCAAGCTCCCCACTTCTAAGTTTTTCGGGAATGGCAGTCACGGAGTCACTGCTGTACTCGCACTGCAATTTTTCTTCCGTGCACAGTCTTTTCATGAGATCAAGGCAGGCCCCATTCAAACCGCGATCGACTTTATAAAAGAACGGCGGCAATTCATGCCCGGCAACTTTGATAGGAACCTTGGATTGAGCAAAGACGTGCCCCGCACACAAAACCAAAATGGAAACGATGAGTGATCTCACTGCGGCCTCCCTTAATCCCTCAATTTTATGCAGAGGGAACAAAGCGAGTAAGGGATTTTAGAATGCCTTTCAGCAAGACGCCCGCGGCCAAGGCGGTCAATTAAACTATAAATGCTTTGTAAGCTGACTTCGTATCACCTTGAGACGAAGTTGCGGGCTTCTTCCGGCAGTATACGGGGATTTAGAAAATTCCTCGACCTAGGTCTTTAGTTTTTTAGCCCCATTCCGAGAAGATATACAGGACCACTGTCCAGCATTTTAAGTAGCAACAAGAACGGCAACTAGAAAGGGACTCTATGAAAGTCACCGAAGTCAAAGTCTTCCCGGTCAATGAGGATCGATTGAAGGCCTATGTCTCAATCACCCTCGACAACTGCTTTGTCGTCAGGGACCTCAAAGTCATCCAAGGCACGAGCGGCCTTTTCGTCGCCATGCCTTCCAAAAAACGCAAAGACGGACAATTCCGCGATATCGCCCACCCTCTAAACCAAGAGACGCGCGCGATGATCGAAGACTTGGTCTTTGAAGCGTATGAAAAAGAATTGAAATCCATGGGCGAAACCCTAGTAAACCTCAAACGCCAAAAAGCTCCTGGGAGCGATTATGGTGGCGGAGACGATTACTAGCGTTCGAAGTTCCCTGCTCACGCCAAGTTTTTAGGCATTTGTGGAGCCTAGAGACCGGAGGCGGCTTCAAACCCCATGGACAGTCTTGCCTGCCGTCGCTAAAGCTATGGCGGGCTAGCCCGCCGAAGCACATGCAAAGGCGGGCTTTTTATATAAACATTGCGTCATAACTTGCTTTTCCCCCTCGAAATCCGTACTTTAGCGGTTCAGCGTTTCATCTTGTTGGGGTATCGACAAGTTGGTAAGTCAACAGATTTTGATTCTGTCATTCGCAGGTTCGAGTCCTGCTACCCCATCCATCTTTCTTAAAAAATCCAGAAAATCTAAGCCAACAAAATTCACCTAAGGCACTGTTACGTCTGCACATGGTAGCAGGACGAGAATAGAGAGAGCGACCCGTGTCGGATGCGACCCAAGGGAGCATTCGATTCGGGGCAGACGGCCACGATGGCAGGCTGAGCGAACGGCCCCGGCTCTGGAACAAAAATGCGTGACGCATTTTTGTGGGAAGACCGAGCCTGCTACCCCATCCATTTTTTCCATCTCGCAAATTCTCAAACGGCAAAGTAAAAACTAAAACGTCGGCAGTAGCCGATATGTCAGGCTATTTGACCTCGGCTTCGAGTTGACCGACAAACTGACTCCACTCTGGATCGCCAGTGTTTTCTTTCTTTAAAGCTTCTATAATTTCGTCATTAGATCGCGCCGTGGATTTATCTAAGATGCGATTAAAGATTTCAAGATTCGCATCAGAAAGCTCTGAATCAAAATTCAAAAAATCCCGAATGTCGTCATCGCTCTGTTTGAACCAAAAAATAGCCAAAGCAAAACTTGCCATCGTCGCTGTGGAAAAGAACTTGTTCGCAAGGCTCAAGCTTGTGCGTGTGGCCGCATTCAGACCATAGCGTTGCTTATATAATGTAAAGAACGTTTCAAAATCATGACCCTGCAGAGTCTTCAGCATTTCAGGATCGACATTCTTCATCTGCAAGGAGGCCAACAAAGAACCATTGATTTTAAAAAACTTTTGGCGAATCTCGGGATTCTTTTCGTAAATTAAAAAATTCAAGTACATCGCTTGGCTCTTTTTAATCAACAGCACTTGGCGCGGTGAAAACCAACGACTTAAAAGCGGCTGGCTTTTAAGCTTCGCCTTAATGGAGGTGTTGATGAACTTCATCATGTCTTTGTTCGTTTGAATAGATTCAACGTGCTCTGAGAAGATATACTGACACATAGGCGCATTCGCTTTGGCATAGCCACAGCTAAAGATAATTAGCAAAGTCATCAAAAGTGATTTCACATTCATGGCAAAAACCCTTCAATGTTCATCTTTGCTTCCATGGTTGAAGCCAGATTGTAAATGGCCAGAACAATTTCGCGATAACTTTCTTTCTCACCAGGACACGAAAGGGATTGTTTTTGCAAATACTCCAAGAACGCCGAAGAGCCACGCACATCTTCTTTACCAACAAGAGATTCGACATTTTGTGCCAGAGCTTGAGAACGCATACAGCCGGAGTTGAATGAAAGGATTTTCTCCCGAAGTTCCAAGATGTCCTCTGCATCATTAATGATCGCCGGCGTGATGACTTCATGACCTCGCACTAAGGGATGCGTTTTTAGACTGTGGACCGCTGAAAAAGGCGCATTTCGCAAATACAACGGCAATGCGATCTGCTTTAAAAGATACGTAAAAATGATCTTATCCCTATCCACAAAGAAAAACTTTTCTTGCTGATTCGGGATAACGGAGTTCACTGCTCGCAGAGCTTCGGTGAGACAATTATGATCAAGGAATGAATAGTCTTTAAAGTTCTTACTATTACGAAGTTGCATATCCGTATTCAGGAATTCGGCGAGCTTCGAAATTTGTTCCGGAGAAAGTTTAAGATAGAAAAGCAAAATACTTCTGTTTTCTAGGCGGTACTGATTCATCATGATCTGACCAGGAGTCATTTGTACTGAGAATCGCTTTGAATAGCCTAAAAAGCCCTGTACGGTGCCGACAAGCCCCGAGGGTTCTGGTTCGCCCTCAATAGGGCTCACGTTGTATTGAATGGCTATAGAGTCAGACTTTAATTGCGGTGAATCTAGAAAAAGTAAAAATGCATGGCCCATAACTGATGCGCCAGGGCCGGGCGTTGCGATACCGATTGCCACTTGCTTATAAGAATTAAGCTCTTTAGCCAGAGTGACCTGGCTAAAGAGGGCGATACTTAGAATAGTTACTAGGTATCGAATAAACATATTACTTTGCTTTCGCGTTGTTAACGATCGCTTGAGCAACAACAAATCTTGCCAAGTCCACGTTTTTCTCAGTCGCATCTTCACCAAGGAAAGCTTTGATACTTTGATCGATCTTTGCATCAATGCCCTCGGATTCGAGCATTTTCTTTCCGACGATCTCATTGCCAAGTTGATTTGATTTTGAAATCAATTTGGCCAAACGAACAGATTTCTCTGTGTCAGAGCTGCATGTGCCACATTCAAACAAAGAAAGAAGAGCATCGAAGTTCTGATTTGTGTTGCTAGCTTTGCCAGCAAGAACTTTGTCACTTTGGCGAACCACATCGCGATGTTGCGCTTGGATCATAGCCACTTCATCTGGGGACTTCGAAAGAGTATCGCTAACGATATTGCCCACGATGCCAAGAGCTCCTAAACCGATGAGGGCATATCCGGCAAAGTAATACATAGTTTGCGCTGTTGCCTGCGATCCCCATTGAACGGCGTCACCATGAATTGGCATGTACGCAATACCAACGCTCACGGCACCTGACGCCAGCGCTGCGTAAGACACGACATAACCACGACCACCCAAGTTGATTGTTCCGGCTTGCACCACCTGTGCACTTAAAGTGGCCGCTATAATAGAAGCTGTCACGATCGTTCTTTTAATATGAGTCATTTGATTTCTCCTTTAAATACGTTGTTTGGTCACGTTCAGGAGAAATAGCAAAGCGGATGCCGTGATTCAGTAAACACCATAGCAACGCCAAACGTTTACGACGCAAGAGCGAGTGTCTACAAATTGGACAGGTAATGGCTATTGTCCTTTTTGATTTCTCGTAGAAAACAGTTTTTCGCTTGAGATTTAAGAAGCAAAGCTTCGCAGGATCTCTTTAAGAAGATCCTTTAATAGCGGTTCTTCGCAAATATCTTTAAGGACTAGAACAGAAAAATAGTCCATTTCACTTTTATCAAGCTTGAAGGCTTTCCCTACCGCAGAAATCTTATCTATCGACAAGTGGCGACGACCATCCATAATATTTTTAAGGTAGCTGCGCGAAGTACCGATTTTGCTGCTGATAAATTCAAAGGAAAAGCCCACGTTCCCTTCTTTTCGAAACTTATACATATCGAGAAGAAAGCGGCGATAGTCAGAGTATGTGTGCACCTGAGGACGTTCAAGTTTCATCCTCTTTATTGTCTAAACAGCATTTTCCTCCGTCAATTAGCAGAGGAAAATACTGTTTGCTGAGGGAAAACAAAGTAAACACTCATCAAGTGTGCAAAAATGTCTTAGCCCACACCTGGATTTTCTGGTCTATAGCGAACCCAGTCCGCACTCATCACTTTACCATCACGAGATATTCTGACATCAAGATTATGTGGATCTGCCCAGCCCGACTCAACATCTGGAATCACAACACGCAAGAGGCAAGCACTGCCTCCATTAAGCACGCCAGAGCATGAAACGATCTGCACATTGTAGGCAGAAGGCTGAATGCCTTCGAGGATCTTGTTGAAGCCACCATAAGCTTCTTTAGCATCATCCGTTGCTATCATTTTGCCCTTGAGGACTTGGCTGATGATCATATGAGAGAGAATTTCACCAGTACCCTCTGCGTCACACTCCCTTCAGTTTGTTTAACACCCACTTGGCACCCCAAGAC
>JAGIAF010000242.1 GCA_017745015.1 Bdellovibrio sp.
CGCGTGGATAAATCCGGCGCTTGGGGAAAACCGGCGGCAACCCTTATCGGTAAAGCAACCGACTGGTGGGTCGCAGAGGGTTACCATCAAGACTATCTTTTGAAAAATCCTGAAGGCTACACTTGCCACTGGGTTCGCAAGGTAGAGTTTTAAAGCCTACCCGCTTCTTTACTCTTGAATTTTCTGAATCATTTTTAACAGGTCTTGTTGCTTGGTTTGCACAAGGCCTGCTGTTTTATTCTCTGATTTCACAGCCATCTTTGCTAGAAGGCGTGCGACCTTACCGTCCAGCTCTGGTTTTTTACCAATTTTAATTAGCAATTCTTTAGCACTCACTGCTTTTTCCAAAACTTCAGTCTGCAAGTATTCCAACTGAGTGGCACTCAATGCATCGACGTTAAACTCCCAACCCATCAAAAGCATCTTGGCTTGGCCCACCAAGTTCTTGTCACCGATTTTTGAAACCACATCGATAAACATCAACGGGAACATGTTGTAGCGAGCTTGCAACAACTGCACAGCTTTTTCCTCGTGCGCAAGAATCTCGCGGATATAACCTTTCTGAGCAACATCTCTTGGAGCAAGCAACGCTTCTTCCATCATGCTGTACATGCTCATCATTTTTTGATCGGGTTTCGCAGCAATGTTTTGTTCTTGCTTACGATTGTAACGATCCATGCCCACGGCCATCGCATTGAACGAAGCCGTCAGATTGTCTTGAGAATAAATATCCTTGGCATCAGGTTGCGCTAACGGATTGACACTATTGTCACGGGTTGCAAGCTCTTCGATTTCCATAAAGAACTCTTGAGCTGCTTGTTGACCAAGGATCTCACGCTTTTCTGCGGCTCCATCCTGACCAATACCATTCCAAAGTTGGAATTCAAAAGACATGAAGTACTTAGTCGCTTCAGAAATTTTCTTAAACAGCGTTGGAGCCTGCAAAACAGAGTTGTAGGCTTCACGACGAAGTTGCAAAGCATTACCCTGCCTGAGGGCATCGTAAAGCTCGTCCGTCACATCTTTCAACTCACCGGTGCGAGTCTTCATGGTGTCTGTGGTTTCACTCATGCGAACAGTGGCATCGTGCATTTCATCGACTTTTTTAACCTCAGAACAGGCTGCGATACTTAGGATCACTAAACTTGAGAGCATCAACTGATGTTTCATAAACGCTTCCTACTCCCCAGTGTCTAAGACATGGCCATGAGCCTTTTACAGTCACTTTCATGGAACACGAGGGCCGATATATTGAGTTTTATTCATCCAGGAGCGTTTACTCCAATTTGAGTGCCAATCCTGGATTTAACGCCGTTACAACTCCGCAATATGAGGAAATCCGGTAGAAACTTGTGAAAATACAAATATATATTCCGAAAAAGTACTGAGTGAGAGGCTTCGCAACTATGAAAGCGTACATCCTTTTAATAACTTTAATTTTGTCCTCTGTGGCCGCGAAAGCAGACACCATTGAGCTGCGTTCTGATACTTGGTGCCCTTATGTCTGCGACAACAAAACCAATCCCGGTTATATGATCGAAGCCTTCGTGCGAATTTTTGAAAAGCACGGTCATAAAGTAAATGTGAAAATTGTGAATTGGGCCCGCGCTGTGAATGAAACCCGCTTGGACAAAGCCACGGTGATTGTTGGCGCGATGATTAACGACGCCCCTGACTTTGTATTCCCAGCTAAATCTTTCGGCTCAGGTGACGACTACTTCTATGTTCCTAAAGAATCCAATTGGAGCTACACGGGCGCCGCTTCACTTAAAGGCAAGCGCGTGGGTGTGATCAACGGTTATGCTTACGGTGGCAAAGTCGACGACTTGATTCGCAAGCGCAAAGACGTGTTCATCTCTATCTCTGGTGAACATCCTTTGGATCAACTCTTTCGCATGATTGACAGCAAACGTCTTGATGCTTTTATCGAAAACGATGCGGTCTTCCGCTACACACTGGAAGCATTGAAGTTAAATCCTGACGACTATAAGCGTGTCAGCGAAAACGTCGCTGATGACCCGCGCTTGTGGGCGGCTTTTTCGCCTAAGAATAAAAAATCAGAAGAGTATGGAAAGATCTTTTCCAAAGGAATCGTGGAGCTTCGTCAAAGCGGAGAACTCAATAAGATCTTGAATAAGTATGGGCTCACCGACTGGGAGCCCACTCACACTGTCGGCTCTAAATAATTTTGGCGCCGGTCGCCTCAAGGGCACGTTTGATTCTTTCGACGTGCTCGATGCTTGAAGTCTCCAAAACAAAATCAATACGTGTCTCACGAAGTGACAAACCTTGCGAGACCCGGTCATGGCGCACTTCCAAAACGTTAGCTTTTTCATTGGCGATAGTTTGAGTCAAATGGCTCAAGCTGCCTGGCAAGTCATCTACGATCACAGACAATTCGCACAAACGGCCACGCAAGATCTGACCACGGTCGATGATTTTGCTGACGATGTTCAAGTCGATATTGCCGCCAGAAATGATCACGCAACATTTTTTACCCAGATCCAAACCACGGTGCATTGCTGCGGCCATGGCTGCCGCGCCAGAACCTTCGGCTACGGTTTTTGCTCTTTCCATCAAGAACACAATCGCTTCGGCGATTTCGTCATCACTCACCGTCACGACTTGATCGACATACTTCGAAATGAAATTGTCGTACATCAACTGAGACGGATTTTTAATCGCAATACCATCCGCGATTGTTGCCGCTCGTTTCTTTTTCATATCGGGAGTTTGCTTGTTGTAAAGACAAGCCATTCCCGGAGAGCGGTCACTTTGCACGCCGATCACGCGCACTTTGGGATTCAACGTTTTAACCGCTAAAGCCACACCACTGATCAAGCCACCACCACCGATTGGAATGATCACCGTATCAAGATCTGGGACTTTATCCAGGATCTCAAGACCGATTGTTCCTTGGCCCGCGATCACCAGAGGATCTTGGTAAGGATGTACGAAAGTGTAGCCGTTTTCTTTTTCCAGCTTTTGCGCGTGTTCGTAGGCCTCGTCATAGATCTCGCCTTTCAGCACCACGTTTGCACCATATGAACGCGTCGCTGTGGCTTTGCTGATTGAGCACGTCTCAGGCATGACGATGGTGGATTTCACTCCCGCGAGTTTTGCGGAAAGAGCCACACCTTGAGCATGATTTCCTGCAGAGCTGGCAACAACGCCGCGGGATTTTTCTTCTGGAGTCAGATTTGAAATTTTATTGTAGGCACCACGAAATTTGAAACTGCCTGTGCGCTGAGTGTTTTCAAATTTAAAATAGATTTCGCTATTTAAGAGATTACTGGCACTGATCGAATGGCTCATCTCGGTAGGGCTGATGATGTTCTTAAGGAGTTCATGCGCTTTCTTGATGTCTTCGATCGTAACTTTCATTTGAAACTAACTTTCCCAATACACGATAAGACCCCGTAACGGGGGATATTCCTTCAACGGTAAAACAGCCGACGGAGAATGATTTGTCTCTGCTAAACCCATGGCCCTACTCTCGTCGAAAAAACACATGGGAGCAAGGTGCTTTCCACATCCATGGCAGCTTGTGACGAGGGCATTTTCAGCCTCATTGGCTTTTCCGCATATATGACAAACGCGAATATGGATGGACGAACTCATGGGGGCTCCTGCATTGGCAGAAGGCTTATCGGCACATTCTTTGGTCCTGCACAGGGTGAAACCAGCCTAAGTTGCTGAAATCAGCTGCTTTCACTGTTCCATGACTTTTCGCGCAATCAAAATTAAATAATGATTCAGAGCACTTATCCATTTTTTAACAGTGAAAAAACAGCTCATGGTTTTATAGAAATCCTCCGATAGGCTCAAGAGGAGACACCATTTTGAGTATCTACAACCGTATGGCCCGCATCACGATTGCCCTGCTTCTGACATGCAGTTCTGCTATGGCCGAACTGCCGTCTGAGCTTAAGGACGTGGTCTTTACTGGTGACTTAAATGCTCGTTCTTCGGTCGACTTCCGCAAAAATGCACGCAACGTCGTTTCGCATATTCCGGAAGGCTCCAAAGGTTCGGTTCTTGAAGCACGTAAGCTTAAAAGCACGGGCTCTTATGGAATCAAAATCAAAGTCACTGAATTAGGCAAAGGAAAAACCACAGCAAAAGTGGGCGACGAAGTTTGGGTTTATTATGCTCAAAAAGATCCTTGGCTCTCCTTTACCGATAAAAATGATGAAGACGTCGAAGATCCAGAAGAGGCGTTAGTCGCGAAAGCACGTCGTGATGGCGAAGGGATCCCCGTTCCTGGCACTGTTGCAAAGCCAGAACTACCAACTCAAGAAGAAGTGCTTAAACAGCAGAAGTCCGAAGATCCCAACTTAGCAAAATCAACGGACAAGACAAAAACAGAAGCTAGCTTCTGTGACAACTGTACCGAATTTAAAAAAGCCGCTCCGGAAATTCAAAATCAGCAGGACATCAAAGATGTTCGCGATGCAGTTACGGCAACTGCCCCTAAGGAAAAAACTGACAAAACCAAAACTGTCGCTAAGAAAAATACCAAGGCTGGCAAATGGGCAAATTTCCCTGAAGTTGTGAACTTTTCAGAAGGAAAGACGACTGCAAAAACTATTTCTTATGCACGCAGAAACAAAAGTCGACACTCCACAGGCTATTGCTATAAGGCTGTAAAACGAGCTCATTTAGCCAGTGGTGCAATAAAGAAATACCCACCGGGAGTTCATGCCAAAGATGCGGTGCGAGACCTTAAAAGGCTTGGTATGATCAACATGCTCGACAACCCCACTTATAGAAGTATGATCAAATCACCGGACGATGCCCCCAAAGGGGCTGTTATTGTTTATGCTACTTCAGACGTAAGACAATCTGGTGACACACAGATTAAGACCGACTGGGGCAGCAGCGGGACTTACGTGAGTGATTTCGAAACTCCGAACAATTTCTTAAAATCTCCAAAAGCTCGTCGCTTTGCTAATAATGGAAAACCGTATAAGATTATTGGTGTGATGATTAAACCGTAAGAGGCATGAATATGAAGAAACTCATTCTAACAACATTACTTTGTGCCAGCTTCGCAACACCTGCCCTTGCGATTACTTCCGCAGCCGCGGTGACAAAGCTTCAATCTTTACGCGTTGAAGAACTTAAAACTGTGGATGAACACACGACGTTGTCTGAAGCTGAAATGAAAGCTCAGGAC
>JAGIAF010000243.1 GCA_017745015.1 Bdellovibrio sp.
AAGTTAGACCCCGTGACTTTTGGCTCTCACGCAGATATCGCTCCGACTTTGTTCAACTTAGCTTTATCTGAAAAGACTTACTACGGTTTGGGCCGCAATTTGTTTGATGCCAAAGGTGACTATGCGGTCAATGCTTCCAATTTAATTGTCGACCGCACCGGCGGCGTCTTGGTAGGAGCCACTCGCGAGAAAGATCATAACTTGGATTGGGAAGGCGATTACGCCCGCTTGGTTCCAGGACCGGATAACGAGCACAAAAAAGATCTATCCACGAAGTATAAATCCTTGATGGGCGTCTTGGATTATTATTTCATGAAAGAGAAACAAGAGAAGAAGGGACAAAGCAGCCATGCGAATCCTAGTCGTTGAAGACCAAGCAAAGATGGCCAATTTCCTTAAAAAAGGCCTGAACGAAGTCGGCTATGCCGTAGACGTTGCTGAAAGCGGTACCGCTGCGGAAAGCTACATGGCTCAAGGCGATTATGATCTTGTGATTCTGGATGTGATGTTGCCGGATCAAAACGGCATTGATACGGCTCGACACATTCGTCGCGATGGCTATGACGGTCCGATCTTGATGGTGACCGCTCTTTCAACGACGAAGGACAAAGTCCATGGCCTTGACGCTGGTGCTGACGACTATTTGACGAAGCCTTATTCTTTTGACGAACTTCACGCCCGCGTGCGTGCTCTTTTGCGCCGCAAATCTCCAGCAAATGGCGCCGTCACCAATGTTTTAAAATACGCGGACCTCGAGTTGGATTTGCTTCAACGCAAAGTCCGCAGAGGTGGACAGGAAATTTCGTTGACCACAAAAGAGTTCGCGCTGCTCGAGTATTTCATGCGCAATCCTGAGCGTCCGTTGGGTCGCGTTTCTATTGCTGAACATGTTTGGGACATTCACTTCGATTCTGAAAGCAACGTGATTGACGTTTACATCAATCTTTTGCGTAAGAAAATCGATGCTCCGTTTTCAAAGAGACTTATTCACACAGTCGTAGGGACGGGCTATGTTCTCAAAGACTCTCCGTAAACTCTTTTCGAAGATCAGCATTCGTCTGCGACTGTCGCTGATCTTCGTAGCGATTTTCGGGGTGACGACCATCCTCTTTAATATGTTCATCTATAAAATGATGATCGACAATCTTCAGCAGGATTTCGACGATGCCCTTTTCAATTATTCTGTCGACGTTTCTGAAGGTGTCGAGATCGGCGTCAAAGGGGATTTAAGTTTCCCGCCTTTGCGACTGGATCACGGTAAGATCCTCCCCTTCCCTCTGGGAACCGCATTGATTCAAGTGCGCCACAGTTCAGGCGCCGTTCTTGCCCGCGTGGGAAATTTCGGTGAGTTCAATCCACCTTATAAAAAAGAATTCGATCGCATCTGGGCTGGTGAAGAAGCCACCTATCGCACGATCGAACACATTCACAACATTCCTTCGGCGGAAGCCGATTCGTACCGGCTGATTTCCTTCCCATTGGATAATGCGGCGAAACCGCAATTGCTTTTGCAGATTGCGGTCCCGATGACCTTGCTTGAAACGCAAGTTGCCAAGCGCTTAACCCTTTTGGAAATTGGTATTCCCGTAGTGTTGTTGATTGCAACACTGGGTGGGGTTTTCCTGTCGGCTCGTGCCCTGGGTCCGGTCAATCACATGATTGATATTTCTCAGCAGATTAAAGTCAGTGATCTTTCGCAACGAATTCCTGTGCCGGCGGCAAATGATGAGATCAAAAAACTTGCACTGACCTTAAATGAAATGCTCGACCGCATCCAGCAGGCCTTTATGAGTCAGGAACGGTTTATCGCCGACGCCTCTCATCAACTCCTGACTCCCCTGACGATCATGCGCCAAGAAATTGAGACGCTGAAAAAACAAGATCAAAGGGACATCGATATGTTTGTGAAAAGCTCTTTACAAGAAGTAGATAACTTGGCCAACATCGTTCAAGAAATGCTCTTGCTTGCTCGTGCCGATGCTGGTTTGGGCGCTTTGAATTTGCAGGAAATCTCTTTAGAAGATTTGGTCTTTGAGGCGCTCACTCGCTGTGAAAAGCTGGCAAGCTCTAAAGGTATCAAGTTGAAATTTGATATTAACAATGAATCTACCGACGATCACAAAATGGTTCGCGGCGATAAAGATCTGCTTGAGAATTTGGTGTTTAATATTATTGAAAATGCCATCAAATATTCACCTAACAATGAGACTGTGACTATCACTCTTGTGTGGAAGAACGAAGTGAGCACTCTGATCGTCGATGATAACGGCCCGGGAATTCCTCCTGAACAGCTGCCATATATCTTTGAGAGATTCTCGCGCGGATCTGCAGTAGAAACTCGCGTCAAAGGCTTTGGTCTAGGGCTGGCAATTGCCTACAAAATTGCAAATCTTCACGATGGTTTTCTAAGTGCTGGAAATCACGAGGGAAGCGGCGCGAGATTTTCATTTGAAATTAAAAACATTTAATCTGCTTTTAATCAGGCTTTTAACCTCCTTTGTTAGTCTTAACTTGTTTCCAATAACGGAAAACAAAAAAGAACCCTTGGAGGCTCTAATGAAATTCGCATCTATCTTGATGTCTGTTGTATTCGCTGGTGTTATCGCTCAAGCTAACGAAACTGCTCCTGCGGCTCCAGCTGCTGCTGCTCCTGCTGCTGAAACTAAAACTGAAACAGTAGCTGCTCCAAAAGCAAAAGCTGCAAAAAAACACAAAAAAGCAGCTAAAACTGAAGAGAAAAAAGAAGAAGCTGCTCACTAGTTTGAGTACTTCGAGCTTTGCTCTTAGTTAAAAAGGGAACCTTCGGGTTCCCTTTTTTTTTGACTCAATCCCTTCGCGAAACGGGTACGGACACTCTTTTAGAGGAGCCACAAGCATGTGATGGCTACGCCTGTTGGGATGAGGGCGGCCACTAATAGGTGGAGGGGTTTTATTCCTCCTGGGAATTTTTTTGATAGGACGCTGTAGCCGGCGGCATTGGGTGCGTTGGCGATGATTGTTAAGCCGCCGCCTGCTAGGGCTCCTGCTACGAGGGCGTATCTGCTGGCTTCGGTGAGTGTCTCAACTTGGCTGCCAAGATATGTAAGAGCCGCGTTGTCTGTGACTGCCGTGAGGGCCACCGCGCCTTTGAATAAAATAATGTCGGTCATGCTTCCGAGCAACGGGGCTAACCACCATTTTTGGAACGCACCGAATTGGATGATACCGCCTAGGAACATGGAGACCAGTAAACTTTCTTTAAGTCTTAACGAGTCTTGATATCGCCCCGTCACGCTTGCGACACCAAGGAACAATAAGAAAATGCCCAAGAAGGCGTTTTGATGATGACCCGTCAGTACAATTCCCGCGAGGAAAACTAAATGTGCAAGAGCCACTGTCCAGGGAAGATCTGGTTGGGCACCATGGAGTCTGGTTTCAACCTCTCTCAAAGTGATGCAACTCTTTTGAAGTTCAACACGGAAGATAGCAATTAAAAGTCCCGCGTTGATAATCACTGCCAGAGCAGATTTCCACCCCAGATGCGTGATCACGTAACTGAAGTCCCAACCCCATTTAGACGCCACCATCAAAATGGGAGGAGCCGCGAATGGCGTGAGTGCTCCGCCGATGGAAACATTCACGAATAAGACTGCGATCAATCCGTAAATTAGTTTGCTAGATTCTTTTTGCAACAATGAATTCAACATGAACGCGGTCACCGTCATTGCCGCGGGCTCTGTGATGAAACTTCCGCTCAATGGTCCTAAGGTCAACACAACAAATAAATCCGTCAATATTGCCGGCGTGCGCGCAATTTTTTGGATACCTGAAGAAACAGCCAAGATAGATTTACGTGCGATCGTCAAGATCGGACGAGTTGAGCAAACCACCATAATTGCAAAGATGAAGAACGGCTCTGTGAAATTCAAAGAGTTTTGGTACGCAAGGGCTGCGCCCCATCCCTCAAGGGCGATATAGAGCGACATGAAAAGGGCCGCCCAAATAGCAAAGACCACTTCGATTTCAGCCAAAAGATGAAGAAAATTGCTCTGAAAAGAGTCCTTTGGAAAATGGTGAGCCCATTGCATGATTTTGCCCACCATAAAAGTATGAATGACTGCCAATGCGAAAAAGATCGTGCCGAGAAGTTCAATCGTTGTGTACGTCATGAACTCAAGTGTACTCAAATCGCTTTAGTTCTGTCCAAAAAAAGCGGCCACTTGCTGCTGAATTTCATCACGGAACTCCAACTTTGCAAGCCAACGCACAGGAATCGCCTGTGTTCCATAGTAAGCGCCACACAAAACTCCCGCAACAGCACCGCAAGAATCGGAATCATCGCCCCGATTGATCACCGCCGTCACAGCATTTTCAAAACTGTCGTACTTGATAAAAGCCCACAAAGCTGCACATAAAGTATCGACACAGAATCCCGACGTTGGAAGCTCTTCCCACTTCAAGTTCAAAAGATTTTTAAGTCGTTCGTAAATCAGCGGACTTTCTTGTCCTGCCATTCGCAGCGCAAGGGCAAAGGCCTGTTCTTTTGAAGCACGATTTAAAAGAGCTTTCACGACGGGAACTAAAACCATATCGCAGTCCACGCAGTACTGATGACCGTGAGTCATTTTTGCTTGCGTAGTGATGATCTCGCGCAAGCCATAAATTTTCTCTGTACCATAAGTTCCCACGGCCACATCATCCAACAGTGCTAAAGGTGCCACACGCATGAGCGAACCATTCCCCTGCCCGCGCGGATTGTTATTCACCCAGCCGCATTCTTTTAAAGGAACACCTGCAGCAAGATTGCGCAAACCACGAACCGTCGTCAGACCGATATCAGGCGGTTTGCTGGCAAACCATGCAAGCATTTCTTTTTTCAAAATATCAAAAGAGATGTGACGGAAATTTTGCAGCGATCGCAGCACACACAACATCAAATCTGTGTCGTCTGTGGCCTCCCCTGGTTTCCAACTGAATTGGCCGCCGCCGACGATTTCAGTCTGCGTATTCCAAGCAGGTTGTGGAGGGAGAAATTCGAAAGGGGCCCCCAGAGAATCTCCGGCATGCAGCCCCCATAACATTGCTAAAACTCGATCTTGATAGGAAATCATCCTCAAGAATTAGCGGCAAAGATTTGCGTTGTCAGCCATAAAGGCTCTTTGTGCCTGCAAATCTGCAACAGAAAATTTGAATTT
>JAGIAF010000244.1 GCA_017745015.1 Bdellovibrio sp.
GCCCACAGGATATCAGTACTGTAGGCGAAAGTTTTATCAATGTTCTTGAGATCAATCCACGCGACGCCTCTATGATAGTCCGCATCCTTCACGGGCTGAACTTCATGCCAAGGTTCATCGAGAGTTCCAAGATAGAAAACCGTATCACAAGGGCGATTTTCACCATCCCATTCGAAATCATATTTGCGACGGAATGCTGTCTCTGGGAAAATGCAAATCTTATAGCCTGTTTCCTCTTGGCATTCGCGAATGGATGTCTCTAGGGGATCTTCACCTTTTTCGATTTTGCCACCAGGAACAAAGAAATACTTCGCTGATGATGTTGGGTCCACCGCATGGAATCCCAAAAGCTTATTTTTATAAACGACAATTACGGAACTGCGTACGCGATAGACCTTAGAAAGCTTTTCTTTTTTGTTTTCGTCACGACGAGATTGGAAAAAGGCCGAGATCAATTCGGAGCATTCCGTTTCAAGAACGCCCGCTGTTATTTGCACTTGATGATTCAATCGCGAATCACTCAGGATTTTATACAGGCTTTCTACCGCGCCAGCTTTGGCATCTTTGGCGCCATAGACAACGCGACCAATGCGCGCTTGTTGAATAGCGCCTGCGCACATCACACACGGTTCAAGAGTAACATATAAGGTGCATTCTTCGAGGCGCCATGATTGCAGTTTTTTTGAAGCACGATGTAGACTCAGAAGTTCTGCGTGGCCCAGAGGAGTGCGCAGATTTTCGCGCACATTGGAGGCTTTGGAAAGAAGCTCGCCAGTAGGAGACACAAGAACGGCGCCTACTGGAACTTCTCCGTTAGCGGCTGCTTTTTGCGCAAGTTTCAAAGCCTCGCGCATCCATTTTTCGTCTTGTGCCTGTGTCATATCTTAATCCAAATATTAATGAGCTTTTGGATATTTTAGATCGCCCTCGTAGAAAAGCTCAATCCAATTATTTTTCTTAGTGAGTTGAGACCATTTCCATTCCCAGAAGTAGATCGTTTTGCCAGTGCTGACGCGAAACTCTAGATCATAAACGTTATCGGTCATAAAGTAGAACGCCGTGCTCTCTGCGAAATCCTCATAGGGATTCACTGACGCATAGGTTGAAACAAAGTTTGTGCGATCAAGTTGGGAGTAGAAGTCGTGCATCTCTGAAAGCTGCAATCTCTCGACGCTGTCACAGTCATAGAAACAAAGCCGGTCCCATAGAGGATATTTGTTCTTATCATTCGGCTCTAAGCCATTTTTCCAACTGAACGCACCCCAGGAGTCCATTTCTGGAATCAGATTCTTTTGGCGCTCAAAGAATTCTTCAGGAGTTTTTGGATCGCCTTTACAGTCTTTTCCCGGTGCGCAAGTAAAGCGGTTGGCGCTATTTGCAAAATCCAGAATATGTGCGAACTCATGGGTGACAACGAATTGCAGGGTTTGCAGCGGAGAATTGCTTTTCGTCCAAACCTGCGGTCCTTCTTTGCTGACTTCATATCGCGGTAGATTTGCACCAAAAACC
This sequence comes from Bdellovibrio sp., assembly GCA_017745015.1. GTDB lineage: Bacteria > Bdellovibrionota > Bdellovibrionia > Bdellovibrionales > Bdellovibrionaceae > Bdellovibrio. Next base: position 1,510 of record JAGIAF010000244.1, read on the forward strand.
TTTTGCTCTTTCCAGCCAAAGACGGCCTCGGGATCCAAATTTCTTTCGGTGAAGTCGCGGCTCAGAGCCATGAACGACTGATCTCCTGGCATGATGCCCGCCATCGCAAGGGATTCCATTTTATCGACCACCAGGATTGTTGAAATCGTGCAGAAAACTTTCTTCATCGGTTTCTGAAGAATGTCGTAAATGTATTCGAGCTTCTCAATGGCCGCCTGATTTTTCTCACCACACTTCTTCCAGCCAGACAGATCGGGAATGCTGCAGACAATCTGGGCAATACGGGCCTTGCAGTTCCCGCCCTCCGCTGCCGCCACCGAAATTCGCGAATTTTTTAGAGCTGGCGGAGTGCCGATCACGAAATCTGGCGCCAAGTAGGTACCCCAGCTCACATTTTGAGGGTTTTTAGGGATGTGCGCTTGAGTTGCCGGACTTAATAATAAAGCTAGTAAAATTAAATAGATAGATTTCATGGCTCAACGATATCCAGGCTTCCAAACTCACGTCACGCAAAAGGCGCCAGGCTGTTTTTACAGAAGCAATGCGTTAAGACCTCGAGGGGTTGCCCCATTGTTGCCTCTTTGTTATACACTCTCATTCTTATTTGTACTTTTATTCCACATTGGAAGGCAGGTGATAGTCGTGGCATTGGTTAAGATCAAAGACGGTGAGTCTTTCGAATCTGCATTCAGAAAATTCAAAAAATCTTGCGAAAAAGCAGGTATTCTTTCTGAAGTTAAAAAACGTGAACACTTTGAAAAGCCTTCTGTAAGACTTAAAAAGAAATCTCTAGCTGCTCGCAAACGCGCAGTTAAGAAATCTAGAAAGAGCTGGGGCGACTAATTAACTCCTTCTAACCAAGGAAATATTAGTTTTCTTATGGAGGCGGCCACTGGTCGCCTCTGTTCTATCCGACGATCGGGAGTTTAAAATGGAAATCAGAGATAAAATTGCCGCTGATGTAAAAGCTGCGATGATCGCTAAAGAATCACTGAAACTGACAGCACTTCGTGGACTGCAAGCAGCGATCAAAAACCGTGAAATCGATATGCGTCCAGACCCAATTACTTCAGACGAAGTAATGAACGTGGTTAAGAAGCTTGTTAAGCAAAGAAAAGAATCCATCGATCAATTCCAGCAGGCTGGCCGTCAAGATCTAGTAGATCAAGAATCTGCTGAATTGAAGGTTTTGGAAGTGTATTTGCCTGCGCAAATGAGCCGCGAGCAAATCGAAGCTCTAGTTACTGAAGTCATTGCAACATTGGGTGCGAAAACAGTTAAGGACATGGGTCCGGTGATGAAAGAAGTCATCGCTAAAGCTGGTGGCGCCGCCGACAACAAAGTAGTTAGCGAAGTTATTAAAGCTAAGCTTGCCTAGTATTTCACAAGAAATCAGGACCTTGCTTTAAGTCCATTAAGCCTCAAGTTTACTCTGAGGCTTTTTTGGTTATTTACGATCTAAATATTTTGTTGGAGTTGCATGCGTTTTTCCCAAGACTTTATCGAGAGAGTTTCTGAGGCGAACAACCTCGTCGACATCATCTCTCAATATACACAGCTCAAACAGAGTGGTAGCGGCCTGATGGGGCGCTGTCCGTTCCCGGATCACGTCGAAAAAACGGCGTCGTTCTCTGTTTCGGAAGTGAAGCAAGTCTATCACTGCTTTGGTTGTCACAAGAGCGGTAACTTGTTCTCTTTCTTGCGCGATCTTCAAGGGATGAGTTTCCCTGAGGCCGTGGAGTATCTTGCAAACCGCGCCAGCATTGCGATTCCCGCTCCTGAAAAAGAAGATCCTGCTCGTGACCAAGCAGCCGATAAGAAAAAGTTGTTGTTAAAAGTAAATAAGCTCGCTGCTGATTATTTTTCAGAGCAACTTCGTCGTGCGCCTCATGATCACCCTGTGAAGAAATACATCGCCAGTCGCGGTCTTTCTCAAGAAGTGATCGATACTTTCGGTATCGGTTATGCGATTCCGGAATGGGATGGCCTTGAAAGAGTTTTGCAAAGCAAGCAAGTGCCAATGGCTTTGGCTGAAGAAGCGCGCCTGGTGAAGGCTCGTAACGGCAAGCCTGGATACTTCGATCTTTTCCGTGATCGCTTGATGTTCCCGATTTTCTCGGCAATGGGTGAGCCCATTGCATTCGGTGGACGTTACCTCGAGAAAAAAGAAACGGAACCTAAATATTTAAATTCTCCAGAGACGCCGGTCTTTATTAAGGGCCGCGTGCTTTACGGTCTTTCGCAAACTGCGCGCTACATCCGTTCCGACGATCAAGCTTTGATCGTGGAAGGTTACATGGATCTCGTGTCTTTGTACCAAGCGGGCATTCGTAACTGTGTGGCGACCATGGGAACGGCGTTAACGCCAGATCATGGAAAAATGTTGAAGCGTATGACTCGCAACGTGGTGGCCCTGTTTGACGGGGACTCTGCAGGGATGGAAGCCGCTGAACGCAGCTTGCCGATCCTGTTGGCGGCAGATTTGTACCCTAAGGGACTGACTCTGCCGAACAATATGGACCCCGATGATTATGTAAAAAAGTACGGAGCCGAGGCTCTTAAGGTCGAGCTAGAACGCGCTCCTGACTTGTTTATGCTGATTTTGAATCGTTGGATGGAGGGTTACCGCGGTGACGCCCCTGAAAAGGTGAAGCTTGCGGATAAATTGAAGCCTTTGTTTGCGACGATCCCAGATCAGCGTTTGCGTGATTTGTACTTGGCTGAGGCCGCTCAGAAAATGGCGGTGACCCTACCGTGGCTGCGTCAGGCTGTGGGATTACAAAGCAGTGGCCCTGTATATTCGCAAGGACCGCAGGCTTACGCTAGAACGGTGCAGCCAAACTCTCAAGCTCCGAAGGCTAACCCGACGGCAGCTTCTGATGCGTCAGATTCAGTGGAAGGTGGCAAAATCAGCCTCAAAGGCGCCTCCAAAGCGGAAGTAATGCTATTAGGATTGGTACTCAAAAGTCGTGCCAATTTTGAGAGTTTTGTGAATGAAAAAGTCTTAGAATCCGTGGCCCACGCAGGAGCGAAAAAGATCCTTGAAAAAGCAACTGATGTGTATAGACAAGACTTAAATAAGTTTGATAAATTGACCAGTCTCCTTGTCTCCTATGTAGATCATCCGGAATTATTATTTGTTGAGGCACCAGCTGCGGAAGGTGACCCCGGATTTGATGAAGAAACTGAGGCAAAGCTTCTGCGCGATTGCTTTAAGCGCGTGCGCGATAATTTCTTGCGCGATCAAGCAAAGCAATTGGCTCTGGATTTAAAATCCGCGCCAAGCTCTGAAAAGTTGGAACAGATTATGAAGGCTCATAGAGATCGACTCTCTTTGAACAAAGGATAAAGGCGGGGTATTGATGAAACCAAACCTACCAAACAAACAAGAGAAAGAGCCTGTAAAGGTGCTTTCTTTGCAAGAACAGGAAGCTCTGGTTAAAGAAGAAATCCAGAAATTTCTGAAGCTTGCGAAGGAGAAGGGTGCTCTGACGATCGAAGAGATCAACGACCTCCTTCCCCCTGAAATCATCGCACCAGCTGCATTGGATCAGTTCATGCA
>JAGIAF010000245.1 GCA_017745015.1 Bdellovibrio sp.
AGTATGGATACCTTCCATCAAGCCCAAGTGTTGGCGTCGGCCTGGGCTAATGAAACGGCTCGCTCTATAGAAGACGTTTCATCACTGACAGAGCGTTATGGTTTAGAAGCAGAAGAGATTCTGAACAAATACGATGACAGATATAATTACTGGCAGCTTGAAGCTGCTCAAGCTATCGATTCTACGATGTGCATGCATATGCGCGACTTCTATGCTCGTCGTGTTCATCTTTTCCTGGCGGATCGCAATCACGGTGTGAAGTACATCGATGATGTCGGTCGTGTGTTCCAAGAAAAAATGGGTTGGAATGATTCTCGCCTTAAAGATGAAAAACATATGCTAACTGAGTACATGGCCCATGAAGTGGAATGGAAAAAGCACTTCTAATCCTCAGTGGTTAAAAGCGCTCCAGTCCGGCAGATTGTATTTGCGAAGTATTTTATCAAGACGCCCGTTTTCTCGGGAGTTGATCAGCCAATTTTGTAGATAAGCGGGGAGCTTCACCGGGGAATTATCCTCGGGAGGTCCCACAAGGCTTAGGGTGTTAAATCCAGTCAGGGACGTAGGTTGCAATTCGAGATTCAGTTGTTGGCGACGTAAAAGGGTGTAGCGAAGCACGTTGTAATCGCCAAGGGCTAAGTCCACCCTGCGTTCTCCAATGGCTTTAATCATTCGATCTGCGACATCAGCGCCATCAATTTTTAATGATTTCTTAAATTCTTCGGGATCAAGATTTAGATCGCTTTCTTGTCCGAGTTTTGCGAAGGCGATACGCATATCACTTAGGGACTCTTTGTCGACTAAATGCATTCGCACGCCAGGAGTGAAAAGAGCCCCAGTATAACTGACGCCAAGTTTTGGTCCATAGACAGTGATGTCAGAAAGATAGCGAACAAAGTAGCTTGGAATAATGATGTAGTTTACCTGGCGGTTTTTAAGAGCTTTGGTAAGTTCGGAGTTGGAGAGATTCACTAACTCGACTTTGAAATTCATTTTCTCAGAAAGGTCTTTCAGGATCTCATAGACATAGCCACCCCATTGCCCTGGCCCTTGTTCGCACAGATAGGGACAGTGTGGAGCCATCCCAATGCGAATGACGGTGCCTTTTAATTTGTTGGGCTCTATAGGGATGATTCTATTCTCGTTTGAAAAGCCTGAGAAGTCTTTGGGGGGTGCAACCGGCGGCCCCATCCAGCCGGTAAAGTTGGCGGCCGTTTGATGGGTCACAGGAAACGTTGGAATCAGTTTGCGAGCAGTGACGGAGCCACCAGTAAAATGGGCGATCAGTTGTCGAGCGGTTTCGCGCCCCATTTCTGCGCAAAACTGAGCCGAATCAATGACGGTCAGTTTTTTCTGCTTGATTGCTTCAATTGCTATCGGGTCGCCATCGACGGTGGCGTGAAGAATTTCTCGACGCCCCTTATCCCAAAGAAAATTAGCAATAGTGATGCCAGCGCCGTCATTAACAGTGAAGATGACATCGACACTTTTCTTTTTAGGAAATTCTTTAAGAAACTCGCGGGTTTTTTCCAATCCAGTCTCGGCTGTGACGGCCTCATAACGCTTCAATACGACGAACTTTCTTTTTTTTGCACGAAGTGCATCGAAGAATCCATCAAGACGATTAATCACAGCTGAAACTCGTGGGTATTCGAAGAGAACAATCTTCATCTCTTGATTTCTGGGAACCAAGCTATCGAGATAGCTTCCATTATCCCAACCGGCTTGGTAGTTATCGCTGGCAATGTAAGATGTGATTTTCCCTAATACGATGAATTGATCGAAGGTGAACACCGGGATCTTCAAAGTATTGGCCTCTTGAAGAGCTTTACTTACTGTAGAAATATCTGTTGGTTGAATCACCAGGGCGTCAGGACGCTTTGCAAGTGCATCTTCAAGCTGCTTGATTTGATTCAAAACGCCTTGTCGTCCGTCACCAGCAAGATGCGCCGTTAAATCAATCTGCAGATCCGGATGAGTCTTATTGTAATTTGCGATTTCTTCTTCGAGGCCTTTGCGCATGGACACTTGCGCTTCGATCTTGGCGCTCCAATAGAACACATGAACCGAGAGACTTTTGGCCCAGCCGAACGTGGATGACAACGACATAATCAAGAAAAGGTAAATACTGATATGCTTCACAGTATCTAATTATATAGATGCGATTGTGAATTGGAATTGTCGGGCTTAGCAATACAGACAAACGAGGCATTCCTTGCCGTGAATTAAGGAACTAGTCTTTGTCTGTCGCGATTTCTGGAAAGATCGTAGTAATTTTTGTACCGGAAGAATCACTGTGAACTTTAAGATCCCAACGGTAAATTTCTGCGACGGTTTTGACCCAGGCCAGTCCTAAGCCGGTTCCTTCAACCTCATCCGAGCGAGGACCTTTGTTAAAAGGCGTCCCCCATTTTTGTAGAACAGACTCAGGAATACCCGGCCCTCGATCTGAAACTTCAAGCGAATGTGAACCTACTCTTAACTGAACATTGTCATTAGAGTATTTCAAAGCATTGATAACAAGATTATTGAGGAACTGTTCGAAGTGATCCGGATTACACATCAGTTGAAAATCTGTTTGACCTTCAATTGAAAGACGCTCGCCAAAAATTTTAATCCAGTTTGGAGACAAGCGCGCCAGCGTGGATTGAATTTTAATGACGTGAAGATTTTCAGCCTGGCCTTGATTGGTAAGCTCAGCCCAATTCAAAAAGTTCGTGATGGTGCGCGAAACTTTTTCGACGTTTTCACTCAAAGCAGAAGTTTCTTCTTCGCTTAAGTTGTGGGTTTTAGCTAAACGTTCCACATCGCGATTCAGAATTGTCAGCGGAGTTTTTATTTCATGAGCCATTTGGAAAGCCCACTGGCGAGTAAAGATGCGAATGGCATTGATACGACCCGTGAAGGTGCTAATGCTTGTCAATAAAGAGCGGAACTCATCAGTCTTGTTAACTAGAGGCCCTTGCATATGAACAAGAAGATTTCCAGGTAAGGGTTGAATCTCACGATTCAAATCTAAAGAGCGCGTCGCATCTTTCATGTAACCAGCCACTTCACGCACTGGCGAGAATAAAGATGCCGAAAGAATCCATGTCATACCTAAGAACAACGACAACGTCGCCACAATATATAAAAGAGTTTCTTCATCGATATTCACTAGATGGAAGAAATTATCGTCAGAGATCACACCGACTTGAAGCGTACGAGTTTTTGAGCGAGGCAGCTTCAGATTCACCGCACGAATCATGCGGCCTTCTTTATGAAGAGTCACCCATTGAGGACTTTGTGGAATTTCTAGGTTCAGCAAATCAATGCTTTGAGATTTGTACAGATTCTTGCCTTCATTAGTGCGAATGACGAAGAACTTATCGATACGATCCGGACCGAGCTCCTCTGAAATAATCGAGTCGACCTTTTCATAGTCGTAGGCGCGCAAGTCGGTAAGTTCAGAGTCGATAATGGAAGTCGCAGTCTGACGAATTTGATTGTCGATGTAGTCAATTCGCTCGCCACGGAAATAATGTAGAAGGAGGGTGCTGATCGAGAATGTCGTCAGCACCAGCACCAGGAGCGAAATGAGGAAAAACTTAAGTCTCAAGCCAATACCCTACGTTACGCATGTTTCGAATCACCACGTTAGAGGTGTTTGCTTCGAGTTTGCGACGAAGGTTGTTCATAGTTGCTTCTACAACTTTTGATTCACTTTCTTTAGCCGACTTCCAAACTTGTTCTAGCAAAACCTCTCGAGGAAAGATCTTACCGGGATTATTGGCAAAGAGGATTAATAATTGAAGTTCTTTTTGAGAAAAGCCCACATGTTTGGCTTCAATCTGTACGGTGCGATCAGAAAGATTCACCGCAACATTGCCTATGCGCAGCTCTTGCTGTGAGTGCACGAGTGTTGAACGGCGACCCAAGGCTTTGACTCGTGCGATAAGCTCCGTTGTAGAGTAAGGTTTTGCCAGATAGTCATCTGCACCCAAGTCTAGAAGCTTGGCTTTCTCAGCACCCGTGTCGATTGCAGAAAGAATCAAGATGCGCGTGTCCACGTAAGTTTCTTTGATCTTCTGGACAAGAGTGCTGGAGTCTTCTCCGGCAAGAATACGATCAAGGACGATCACGTGAGGATAGTATCCTTTTGATTCGATGATCGAGCTCAGTGAAGGAGTGGTCGAGGCAGTTCTTACGTTCCAGCCTTGCTCCTCGAGAGCGATTACAATGTTCTTTAGAATTGCTGCTTCATCTTCTACGACTAGAATATTCATGGTCATATTCTAGAATATTTTTTCTCGAAGAGATACGAAACAAAGTTATTGTTTTCACTCGTTATAAAAGAAATTTTATTCCTAGATATTGTTGTTTGTTAGCACTCCTTTACAATGACGTGAAAGGGAGATCACATGATCAGAATCGCACTAGCAATTGCACTTGTCGCAGCAACTTTTTCCGCAGAAACTTCAATGGCAAAATCTAAAATTTCTAAAGCTGACAGAAAAGCTTTCGCAAAAGCGTGCAAGGAAGAAAATCCGGGTGCGAAAAAATCTGCGATCAAAAAATGTGTGAAAGAAAAAGCTGCTAGTCGCACGACTTAGTCTTAGTTTGTTACGGAAAACTCGACAGTTCCGGACGGCGCTCCATTAAGGGCGCCGTTTTTTTTGCCACCTTCCCTCTGAACTTCGTCTTGGTGCTGGGCAATTTCTGCCCTTGCGACCTGCCGAATGGTACTTTTGTTTGTGCGCATGCGTCAAAAATGCTCCGCGGACTGGCCTAAATATCCGCATTGACTCCAGTTTTCATTATCCCTAGACTTATTGTTGAAAACTAATTTTCGTTCCATTGAAATTTCCTCTTAAGAGAGATTCAGCATGAGTTTTTTTGACAAAGTACAAGACTATTTTTCGAACGATATCGCCATTGATTTGGGAACTGCCAATACACTTGTTTACGTAAAGGGCCGTGGGATCATTCTTGATGAACCTTCAGTCGTTGCAGTTCAAAAAAATTACCGTGGTATGCAAAACCGCGTCCTTGCGGTCGGTAAAGAAGCGAAAGATATGTC
>JAGIAF010000246.1 GCA_017745015.1 Bdellovibrio sp.
AATCGGTCTTTAACAGAAATTTCATAAGTACTTCTGTAGACATTATGAGATCGTCATAGAAAATTGGCGCTACTTGAGACAGAAATCTAAAGACTTATCTTTCGCGCATAAAGCCTTCTTCACATTGGAAATTTCTTCTACCTGATTTCTGAGAGATTTATTTTGTTCTTTAAGTGATGCGATCTCACGCTGTTGTTGCGACAGTTGAGTATGAATCTCTGCGGAGTCATTAAACCACTTATGGTAAAAGTCCTTGATGGCGTTAACCACCGCCCAATGTATAGGGTCGACGTTCAATTCAAGATATCCGTCGTCGCGTTTTTTTACTGCATCGGGGATCACCTTCTGAACTTCTTGAGCGATGAAGCCGGTTTTTTCAAAATCAGATGGTAACCCGAGGGCGTTATTTTTTTTATAGTTATAGCGAACTGTATGAAGCTGCAGCACTTCGTTCAGTCCATACTCGTAATCGCCGTGAATATCTTTAAGACGAATATCCGAGGCATTTGTCCATGCGGTACCTGTTGAAAGACCTGCAGTGCCGACGACGTGCAAAGTATAAGAAGGCGAGACGGTGCCAATACCCACGCTGCCAGTATTCAGAATTGTCATCTTTGTGGAGGTCGGAGAACCTACTGAGAAATACATAACCGGTGTAGCCGCGCCTCCTGCGTGAATACGAGCTTTCTCGGTGTCATCGCTATTCGAGAAAACGATATCACCAGAATCATAAAGCGATGCTGTCGAAGCTCTCATGGAGATATTAGCCCCACCGTCTGCGCGAATAGAGCCGTTGACATCAAGATTAGCGGTTGGGTTTGTTTTGTTAATTGCAATATTCCCCATAAACACATTATCTGCTGAGGAGTCTGATTGATAGAGACCATAACGATTCGTGACTGTGCCACCAGCAGATTTCGAACCTAAGTAGATGTCGTACATATTTGTGATGGTACCCGTCGCGCTATTGGGATTGATCACGATACCATAGGCGTTCGTTGTTGCAGGAGTGACGCTGGCGACAAAGGAATCATGACCATAGTTGATCGTGGCTCCTCGAAGAGTGGAAACCGTTCCGTTGTCGGTATTGCTTGCATAGCGATTGCGAGTGGCACTAACCCAGAGTGCTTCGCTATTGGATGTGACTGTGACTCCTGAAGGGACATTGAAAGACAGACCCGCAGAAACTGCTTGGGCCGCAAGAGTCGAGTTAGATGCAGGAGTGACACGCATCCAACTTCCAAAAGCTCCGAAAGTACCTGATGTCGCTGTGTTGTTGTAAAGAGAGTTGGAATACGTGTTCGCTTCAATGGTGTTGAAGTCAGACGGGAATGTCGACTTATCACCAAATAAGGCGCCGCCTTTAACCGTAAGCAAACTTGTTGGAGTCGTTGTCCCGATACCCACAGCGCCCGTTGAAAGGATACGCATGCGCTCCGTCGTACCACCCGCTGATTTATTTGTAGAGAATGTCAGTGGTTGCGCTTGGAAAGTACTGATATCGAAAGTGTTAGTCGATGTAGATTGAAGATACGTAGAGCTCGATCCGGCTGTGGTTCCCCACACTCCCAAGTAAACTGAATTTGTGCCGGCTTTCAAAGTAATCGAAGAAGAACCTGTGGAATCCGTATTGTAGGCTTGGAATCCATTTGAGGCGCCAGCAGCAGCGAATTTAATGTCGATGAGGCGACTCAGCGTTGTTTGGCCCATGCCAATATTTGTGCCATCCGTATAGAGAGGCGAATTGGTGAGTGTAGAGGCAGCGCTGTAATACGGAATGTAACCAGTTGTTCCAGATCCTGTTAAAGTTCCTGAAGGCAGGTCCGTCGAAGCTAACGCGCGGAATGTTGGAGCAGCACTGCCTGAAGTAGGACCCGCGAAAACAAGTCCTGCTGATTGAGTCGCGAAATTAGAACCACTCACGGAAATAGTTGTGCAAGCAAAAGTATCCGATGGAGTTTGCCATACCAATGTTTGCGACGACGTACAGTTGTTTGGAATTTGCGTAAGTCCTGCGGAGGACTTTAAGTCGGCAAAGTTAAGGTAAGATGCGGACCAGTCCGTTGTGTTCCAACGAAGGACTTGTGCATTTCCGCTGCCAGATGAAATTGAAATCGCGGGTGTCGTTGTACCCGTTGCTACTGAAAGGGGAGCTGTTGCGGTGACGCTAGTTACAGTGCCCGCAGACGGAGTCATCCATTTTAAACCGCTGGCTTGAGTGCTATCAGCAGAAAGAACTTGTCCATTTGTGCCTACGGCAAGTCGAATACTGTCAGTTGCATCTCGAGTGACGATGTCACCTTTAGTTGTCAGGGGGCTGAGTGCATTGAAGCCCGCAGTCTGAGTGCTTTGTCCTGTGCCGCCTTTAGAAATCGGTACGACCGCTGAAAGTGCGGAAGGATTTAGATTTGTTAAAGCAGAACCATCCACGGCTGGCAATTTTGAAGAAGCATCCAGTTGTACGATTTGATTTGCGCCAATTCCGGCATTAACTGCTAAAGAAACTGAACCAGTGGATCCACCGCCAGTAAGACCTGTGCCCGCGGTCACCGCTGTGATCGTTCCACCGGTGCCTGAAGCAGAACCCACAAGGTCCCACGTTGTACCATTATCGCGATAGATTTCTTTCGTGTCTGTTGCTATGTAGATGTTGCCAGCAGTGCTCGCAGCGCCTTTTGTCGCATTTGTACCTGATTTAAATCCAGGAGTGCCCCCCAAGTTCTTCACAGCATCAGTGATGCCGTAACCAGTCAGGGTTGTGGGAAGGCCCGAAGTAATTTTTGTAAAATCCAATGAAGGAATATCAGATGCAACTAGTGAAGCAGATCCCGAAGTCACGCGACCCTGAGCATCCGTCGTTACTTTATAATAAGTGCCAGCAGTACCAACGTTTGCCAATGAAATGACGGGTGTTGAAGTACCGGTAGCGACACTGACTTGTCCAGCAGTTCCTGAGACAGAAGTCACCGTTCCGGAATTTGAGGTGTCAGCGGCTGGAGCCCATTTTGTGCCGTCGTACTTCAAAACTTGGCCGGTTGATGGAGCCGTCGCATCGACTGCTACGCCTTTGATTTTATCAACACTGGCAGCGCCGATACTTCCGCTCACGTCGCCAGCAACAGAAACGTTGATCGCCTGGCACTGGAAAGACGAGGAAACTGAATTCCAGTACATGGTTTGATGCTGACCACAATTTGCAGAAGAAACAGCTGAGTTGAAAGTTGACTGTGTCATCAATCCAGAAAGCGTTCCTGATAAACCACTCACATCACCCGTAACGATAGTCGCTGGAACCCATTGTGAACCGTTGTATTTCAGATATTGCGAAGACGTCGGAGCCGTTGCCGCAACATCCACGCCTTGAATTTTAAGGGCATTGCCAAAGCGTGCATCATTACCTGCAGCGACTGTGTTGGCACCAGTTCCTACATTTACAGTCAGTGTCGGAGTTGTCGTGCCATTGATAATAGTCAGATAAGAGTTACCCGAAGCAACGTCCGTCACCGTGCCACCAGAAGCTCCCGTGACGCCGGCGCAAGTAAATGTGCCACCCGAGTAAGTTAAGAACGTGTTAGCTGGGCAAGTTGGAATCAAAGTTTTTGCGATAAAGTCAGCCGCCGTTTTTCCATTCAATGTGTTTGCAGACTCCGCAGCGGTTGCATAGCCCGCATAAGGAACAGCACGAATTTCAGTTTCGGGTGAAATTTTCTTCCAACCACTGCCATCGTGAAATTGTACAAAAAGCAAACGACCGTGAGTCGCTGCCGGAGTATAAGTTCCTGCGACGTTATTATCAGCATCTGCACAATCCAAATCTTGCGAGTTGCTAAAGATCTTCATGAGTCCCACTGTGGCGGAGGTTGGGAACATCTTTGAGCCCGAACCAATTGGGACGTCAAAAACACCGGATGAACCCGTCATGTTCACGCCATTTTTTTGTTCACGATAGATGACGCAATTACCTGCAGGATTCGTGATTTCAAAAAGAAAGCTGACGTTATGATATTCAAATGGAGTGCCGTCGGTCTTTAGGATACGTCCTTGAAAGGACAGTTGATCGATACCCGCAAATGCAGGTGTCGTCAGCATGACTGTTAAAATGAGAACAAAGGACGTGCAGAATCTCATGTTTTCTTTATCGGATGCTAACAGAGTCTTCATGAGAGCAGAGAAATTGCAATTACCTCACGTTCCTATAAATCGCGAGTCATTCTGACTTCATGGGAACATTTTGGAGTCTGGACTTACGTTTCAGAAGAGGACGTGCGCAGGCGGGTGTTGGCTATTAATGCAACACCAATAATGAGGGCTCCTGTAATTTGGCGCAGACTCAAAGTCTCTCCAAAAATCATCGAACCCAAGAATACAGCCGTGAGAGGTTCGATCATCATCAACAATGCGACTTCAGCACTTTTCAATTTTTGCAGAGCCGCCAATTCCAAAGTGAGTGGAATGATCGTACTGATGACAGCGATGCCTAGGATGGCACTCGCTTGAGTCGGGGACAAGTGAGTGAGGGCATGAAAGGGCGGGCGATGAAACAGACATAAAGCAATCGCGCCGAATGTAATCACATACAAGCTCGATGTGATCGGGCGCACAGTTTTTTGCAAACGCCCTGAGACTAAAACATAAATGGCATAGCTGATACCAGAGCCTAAGCCCGCAAGAATCGCCCAGGCGTTGCGAACTTCAATATGACCCCATAATAGCAAAAGCAGTCCCGCAGACGCCGCAGCCAAACAGCCGGCCTCTTTGCGAGAGATCTTATCGTGAGTAAAGAAGTGTGAAAACACGTTCACCCAAAACGGATATGTATACAGCAACAACGCCGCCAGAGTAACGCTCAGGCCTTCAATGGCTTTGAAGTACAAAGTGGAGAACAAGGCATAACCAAAAGTTCCCAACATCGCTGCGATAAAGATCTGCTTTTTTGAAAGACGAACCCAACCTGGTTTAAACAGTAAAAGGAAAATCCAGATTAAGAGGGCAGCCAAAGTGAAACGGTAAGAGAGAAATTCTCCGACCGAGAGGCCGG
>JAGIAF010000247.1 GCA_017745015.1 Bdellovibrio sp.
GTGTAGCGGTTGATGCGAGTAGGCAAGGGAATTGGACCCGCAACTTTTGCGCCTGTACGACGAGCAGTCTCAACGATTTCTTTCGTCGACTGATCAAGCAATTTATGATCGAATGCCTTCAATCTGATTCTAATCTTCTGACTTTGCATAAGGACACTTCTCTTCTTTTTAAGGTAGCGTAATTACTAGCAAATTTGTTAATAACTGAACATCCAATCCCATCGAAAACTTGCCCCGAATTAGCCCTTGCGGCCTTGAAAGTCCACCAAACGCGGGGGGTTTTTTGTAAATATAGATGTCACGAGTGCGCGAGTATGCGCATAATTAAATTTAATGTCAAAGAGAAAAAATTAAATAATTAATATCTTCCCATTTTATGAAGGACGTCTGTTTTCACCTTTGCAGGGACTACTGCGTACTCCAAGAATTCCATGCTAAAACTAGCTCTTCCCTGGCTTAAACTGCGTACATCGGTCGCATAGCCAAATAGAGTCGCTAAAGGCGCCTCTGCAGAAATTACCTGTCCACCGCCCGGCTTCACGTTCATGGCAAGAATCTTACCGCGACGGGAGTTCAAATCCCCAACGATGTTGCCCACAAATTCATCAGGGCAAGTCACCTCAAGCTTAAAGATTGGCTCCATAAGCTCAACTTGGGCGTTTTTCACTGCATCTCTGAACGCCAGGGATGTAGCCGCCTTAAAGGCCATTTCCGAAGAAGTCTCAGGGCGAGCTTCAACAGAAGTTAAAGTCCCCTTAATACCCAGCATAGAATAGCTCGCCAACGGGCCAACTTCGGCAGCTTCACGGAAGCCAGCCTCAACCGCCTTAAGGAACGGAGCCGTAAATTCTTTAGTCACAGAAACTTTGCTAACGAATTGAATATGATCCGCCTGAGAGATCGGCTCAATCGTTAAGGATACTGAAGCAAAGTTCATCTCGCCGGCAATCTCGCGCTCATAGATGTGAGTCGCAGACGCTGCTGAAGTGATAGTTTCACGATAAGAAACCTGTGGCTTACCTACGTTTGCTTGAACTTTGTGCTCACGCAATAGACGGTCTACCAAGATATCCAAGTGAAGTTCACCCATACCTGACAAAAGGATCTGACCTGTTTCCGGGTCGTTTCTCAATTTACAAGACGGATCTTCTTTTTGAAGCTTCTCAAGGCCCGCCAACATCTTCTCTTGATCAGCAGAAGATTTTGCTTCGATCGCAACGGCGATAACAGGCTCCGGGAAAGTAATAGATTCAAGAACAACTGCGTGAGAAGTCTCACAAAGAGTATCACCCGTGCCAGTGAACTTCAGACCGATTACGGCACCGATATCACCAGCCTTAAGAGCTGTTACTTCTTCACGAGAGTTCGCATGCATTTTCACCAATTTCTGAATACGCTCTTTTTTCTGAGTACGCGGATTCAAAAGCTGTTCGCCAACTTTTACCTCACCTGAGTATACACGAATGTAAGTCAACGTACCGGCGAACGGATCGTTGGCAATTTTGAATGCCAAAGCCGCTACGTGAGCATCGAAATCTGTTTTACATACGATTTCTTTTTCAGGACGTTCTGGATCGTGACCCACGATATCCGGAACTTCGATTGGTGACGGAAGATAGTCAATCACGCCATCGAGCAAAGGCTGAATACCTTTGTTTTTGAAAGCAGCTCCGCAGAATACTGGGAATGCTTTAAGTTCTAGAGTGCCTTTGCGAAGAGCTGCTTTTAGCTCTGCAACAGTCACTTCCTCCCCGTTGAGATATTTCTCAAGGAGAACATCGTCGAACTCAACGATCTTCTCAATAACTTCAGTACGGAAGCGATTTACATCGTCCTTCATGTCATTAGGAACATCGGTAGTTTCGAAGTTGTCACCCATGCCGGAAGTCGTCCAGACATAAGCGCGATTTTCTAGAAGATCCACAACACCGCGGAAAGTATCTTCCACGCCGATTGGAACTTGAACTGGGATTGGATTTGCCTGAAGACGCTCTTTGATTGTCCCGTAAGACATAACAAAGTCAGCACCTACACGGTCCATTTTATTGACGAAACAAATTCTTGGAACTTTGTATTTGTCAGCTTGCTTCCAAACTGTTTCAGACTGCGGCTCAACACCGTTTACGCCGTCGAATACTGCGATCGCACCATCCAACACGCGCAAAGAACGCTCAACTTCAATAGTGAAGTCAACGTGCCCCGGAGTATCGATGATGTTGATGCGATGATCTCTCCAGAACGCCATAGTGGCAGCAGACGTGATAGTAATACCACGCTCTTGTTCCTGAACCATCCAGTCCATAGTGGCCTGGCCGTCGTGAACTTCACCAATTTTATGACTTTTTCCAGTGTAGTAAAGAATGCGCTCGGTGGTCGTCGTTTTACCGGCATCAATGTGAGCCATGATGCCGATATTACGAGTATACTTGAGATCAGCTACAACTTTTGGATCTTTAGCTGACATGAATACAGATTACCAATTGTAGTGAGAGAAAGCCTTATTCGCTTCAGCCATACGGTGAACGTCATCTTTCTTCTTAATAGAGTTACCTCTATTATTGTAAGCATCGATGAATTCGCCAGCCAAACGCTTAGCGTAGTCTTTCTCACCGCGCTCACGAGAATATTCTACCAACCAACGCATAGCCAAAGCCAAACGACGAGAAGGACGAACGTCTACTGGAACTTGATAAGTAGCACCACCAACACGGCGAGAACGAACTTCGATAGAAGGTTTTACGTTCTCAAGAGCTTTTTTGAAAACTGACATTGAGTCTTCACCTTGAATTTTGCCTTCAAGTTCTTTCAAAGCACCGTAGAAAAGCTTTTGTGCAGTAGCTTTTTTGCCTTGGATCATCATTTTGTTGATGAACTTAGCAATAACTAGATCCTTGTAAACTGGATCTGGAATGATTTCTCTTTTAAAGGTCTTTTTACGACGTGACATCTCTCAATCCTTATTTCTTAGGTCTCTTAGTACCGTATTTAGAACGGCTGCGTAGGCGACCGTTAACACCTTGAAGATCCAATACACCGCGAACGATATGGTAACGAACGCCCGGCAAGTCCTTCACACGACCACCACGGATCAAGACAACGCTATGCTCCTGAAGATTGTGACCGATACCAGGAATGTAAGAGATAACTTCAAAACCATTAGAAAGACGTACTTTTGCTACTTTACGAAGAGCTGAGTTCGGCTTCTTTGGAGTTGTTGTATAAACACGAGTACAAACACCACGACGCTGAGGGCATGACACCAAAGCTGGTGATTTTGTTTGGTTCTTTTGAACATTACGCTCATTTTTGATGAGCTGATTAATTGTAGGCACTTTAAAACCCCTTAAACACTTTAATCGAAATCCAAGACGCTGGACCTTACATTGGCCGTTGCGTCTTGGTCAAGTCATTGTTGTTATTTTTGCTACTCAAAAAGTGGCGTGAGTTCCGCTCCCTGAGTTTTTTACATTTTTCTTACGAGATCCGGTACCTTACAGCTGTCAAAGCCGCTTGTGAGGCGGCTTTGCGCTCTTTGGGGCACCGCAGATCTACTAACCTTGGTGAGGTTGAGCGGTCATACCAGGCAACGCTACGAATGACGTATCGTCGTCTTCTGCCACTGACACTTTCCAACGTTTGTAAGAAGTTAGACCGGTACCTGCAGGGATCAAACGACCCATGATGATATTCTCTTTCAAACCACGTAAATGGTCTGTGCGAGAATTGATCGCCGCCTCTGTAAGAACCTTAGTAGTTTCTTGGAATGACGCTGCTGAGATCCAGCTATCAGTGCTCAAAGAAACTTTCGTGATACCAAGAAGAAGTGGGCTGCAAGTAGCAGGTTGTCCACCTTCACGGTTCAAACGATCGTTTTCTTCGTCGAAAGCATATCTTTCAGCTTGTTCACCAGCCAAGAAGCGGCTGTCACCAGCGTCCTTGATTTCTACTTTACGTAGCATTTGGCGAACGATTACTTCGATATGCTTGTCATTGATAGCAACACCTTGAAGTCGGTAAACTTCTTGGATTTCATCAACAAGGTATGCAGAAAGGGCTTTAGCACCTAGAACCGCCAGAATGTCATGAGGATTTGTTGGACCGTCCATCAACGCCTCACCGGCTCTTACGTACTCACCTTCTCTTACCGCAACGTGCTTACCTTTAGGGATGAGGTATTCTTTTTGCTCACCCACTTCAGGAGTTACGATTACACGTTGTTTACCTTTAACGTCTTTACCGAATGTCACGTAACCATCGATCTCAGAGATGATAGCTGCTTCTTTCGGTTTACGAGCTTCAAACAATTCAGCAACGCGCGGAAGACCGCCCGTGATATCCTTCGTTTTCGAAGTCTCACGATGCATTTTCGCAATGACGTCACCGGCGTGAATTTCTTGTCCGTCAGCCGCTAGGAGCTGAGCACCCACTGGGATCAAATATCTCGCAGGGATGTCACGGCCAGGAAGATTCAACGTCTTACCGTTGCCATCAACTAGGAATACAGTTGGCTTAATGTCAGAAGATTTAGACTCCATGATAACTTTAGTCGCGAAACCAGTTACCGCGTCGACTTGCTCCTGCATTGTAGAACCTTCTTCGATATCCTGATATTGGATCTTCGCAGAAACCTCTGCGATGATTGGATTCGAGTATGGATCCCACTCAGCTACTGTTTGACCTTTGGCAACTTTGTCGCCTTCTTTAAAGTTCAATACAGCACCGTATACGAGCTTGAAGTTTTCACGCTCACGGCCTGCTTCGTCGATAACAAGTGCAGCTCCGTTACGATTCATCACAGTCAACTTACCATTACGGTTTGTCACTGCATGAACGTTAACAAGCTTCAATGTACCGTCGTAACGAGATGTATGAACAGATTGCTCAACCGCACGAGAAGCCGCACCACCCAAGTGGAACGTTCTCATCGTCAACTGAGTACCCGGCTCACCGATAGATTGCGCTGCAATGATACCAACTGTTTCACCAAGGTTCACAGTCGCACCACGAGACAAGTC
>JAGIAF010000248.1 GCA_017745015.1 Bdellovibrio sp.
ACACATCGACTTCAGCTCTAGTGTAAAGACTCTTATCTGGATCCAAACGACTGTAACCGTAAAATTCATCAAGCAAAGCTACTAGAAGGTCTGAACCTTTGAGCTCTACAAGTTGCCCTGGAACCAGATCACTACCGCCTTTTACTAGGGCCGGATAGCCCACTTTCAAACGATAGGCAGTGGCCTTAATTCGCGCAAAACTTAATGATTCCACGAAGTTCTGGATCTTTGAATAATGGATCATACCCTCAGTAAGCGACCCATATACGAAAAAACGTGTTGTAGTCATAATCCCCCCGGTCTGACAACAATAGTGGTTTCCCATAAAAGAGAGCCGTGTGTACCAAAAACAACTATCCTGAGCAACATACTATCTAGACACTTTTCCTTTTTTACCCGATCGGTGACACTTACTGGTTCGCGTTATGCACAATTAAAAAAATAAAATTGATTTAGTCCGTTTTTGCATTCTTGCCCGCGTTTGCTAAGATTTTAGTTAGCGGATGTAGGACTCTTTTCAGATCGAAGTATTCCATGAAAAAAATTGAGGCGATTATCAAACCCTTTAAGCTCGACGACGTTGTCGATGCTCTCGCAGAAGTTGGAGTTGAAGGGATCACCGTCTCTGAAGTTCGTGGATTTGGCCGCCAAAAAGGTCGCACCGAAGTCTATAAAGGCGCCGAGTACGTTGTCGACTTTCTCCCGAAAATAAAACTCGAAGTGGTTCTGCCCGAAGCACTTATAGATAGTGCGGTTGAAGCTATTCGCAAAACCGCACACACCGGAAAAATCGGTGATGGGAAGATTTTTGTGATTCCAGTGGAATCCGCGTTACGCATTCGCACAGGCGAAAAAAACGAAGAAGCTCTTTAATTAATCCTTAGCCAAGGCTTAATTAAAGAGTCCGCCATAGCTTCAGCAACGGCGGACATAATTTTGTATTTAGATTTTAAAGTATTTTTGCAAGGAGCAAGCAATGACCGCTAAGGAAGCACTAAAGTTCGCCCACGAAAAGGGCGCGAAAATGGTGGATCTCAAGTTCTGTGATATGATCGGAACTTGGCAACATCTTACTATTCCTCTTCACCAACTCGAAGAGAGTTCCTTCGAAGATGGTTTCGGATTCGACGGAAGTTCGATCCGCGGCTGGAGAGGCATTGAAGAATCAGACATGATCATCAAGCCAGATCCAAAAACGGCAATAATGGATCCATTTATGGAAACTCCGACATTGTCTTTGATCTGTGATGTTTGCTTGCCTGAAACTTTACAACCATATAACCGTGACCCACGTCAGATTGTTAAAAAAGCAATCGCTTACATGCAATCAACTGGTATCGCAGATACAGCTTACTTCGGTCCTGAAGCTGAATTTTTTATCTTTGATGATGTTCGTTTCGAACAAACTTCAAACTCTGCTTTCTATATGGTTGATAGCAACGAAGCGGTCTGGAACACAGGTCGCGACGAAGGCGGCAACAATCTTGGCTACAAAATCCGTAGTAAAGAAGGTTACTTCCCAGCTCTTCCAACAGATACCTTGCAAGACATCCGTTCTGAAATCTGCCTCGAGATGGAGCGTTGTGGAATGCGCGTTGAGCGCCATCACCACGAAGTTGCCTCTGCCGGTCAATGTGAAATCAACTTCCAGTTCGATACGGCTTTGAACATGGGCGACAAAATGATGTGGTTCAAATACATCGTTAAAAACGTATGTGCGCGCCACGGTAAAACAGCGACATTTATGCCAAAACCAATCTTCGGTGATAATGGATCAGGCATGCACATTCATATGTCATTGTGGAAAGACGGTAAAAATCTTTTTGCCGGCAACAAATATGCGGGCCTTTCAGAAATGGCTATCCACTACATCGGTGGCGTATTGAAACATGCTCCGGCTCTTTGCGGTATCATCAACCCGACAACGAACTCCTATAAACGTTTAGTTCCCGGATTTGAAGCGCCAACAAAATTGGCTTACAGTTTTAAAAACCGTTCTGCGGCGATGCGTATTCCGAACTCGGGTCCAAATCCAAAAGCAAAACGTATTGAGTTCCGTACTCCAGATCCAACTGCAAATATTTATTTGGCAGAAGCTGCGATCTTGATGGCGGGCCTTGATGGAATCATCAACAAAATCAATCCCGGCGATCCACTTGATAAGGATATCTACGGACTTCCACCACAAGAAGCCGCTGCAATCCCATCAGTTCCAGGAACTTTGGAAGAATCATTGAAGAACCTGATGGATAACTGCAGCTTCTTGAAAAAGGGCGACGTATTCAGCGAAGACATCATCGAGACTTGGGTCCAGTACAAAATCGACAAAGAAGTTCGACCTGTACAGCAAAGACCAGTTCCCTATGAGTTCCACTTGTATTACGATTGCTAAAAGTATTTTTGCTGGAGAGTAAATGGGATCAGACGACGTTAAAAATTTTATGGGCTATATGTGGATGCGCCAAGAAGATGGAATCATCACTATTGGTATCAATGAAGACGGCCTAGAAGACTTTGAATCAATCAGCTCTATCGAGCTACCTGCTGAACAAGAGCAAGTAGATTCAGAAGCCGCTATTGGAACAATCGAAACAAGCGATGGTCCGCTTGATATCTACTCTCCTGTAGAAGGAACAGTAATCGAAGTGAACACTCAAGTGATCGACGATCCTTCTATCATCATGGAAGACCCTTATGAAGAGGGTTGGCTGGTTCGCATCGAGGCCGACGAGGACTACGATGATGAAGATGAAGACGAAGATGATGAAGACGACGAAGATGACGAGGATGAGGACGACGATGAAGATTATGATGATGAGGACGAAGACTAGTCCCGTCTCATGTGACTAAAAAAATTAAAGCCCTGGTTTTTTTAACCAGGGCTTTTTTCTTGTCTGAAATTGAATTTTAAAAACTTACTTAGCGACCAAACCATTTAAAGTCGCAAATGCCGTTTGAATCTCTTTAAATCGTGGCGAAGTAATGCAGCCCGATTCCGTTACACTCTTTTTCTCATTCTTGCTAACTTTCAAAGAATACATGCCTTGTGGGCAGTACATTTTATTCGTCGGCTTAGGGTTCGATACAACTTTCATCGCCGCTTCGCCTTTTTTCCAAGATGCTTTAGGAATTGTGTCGTGATTGATATAGACCGTATCTGGATGAACATGCAAAGACTCTTTGTGACTCTTACCTGCGGCTTTATCAGAATACTTGAAGTAAGAGACCACACGGAAAGGCTTAACGTCAATTTTCGCCGCCGGTTTTACTTTTGCAAATGCGCTGATTGAAAACAACGTGAATAAAACTATGCAAATCTTCTTCAAAACCCACCACCTTATCGAGATACATTCCGACTTCACCGGAGTAACTACATGAAGAATACTTTAGACGGTCGACGTTTAGCAACTGGCTCCCCGACCATGGCTAGTTTCTTGACTTAAGCTGAGACGTCTTCCACTGTGAGGGGCATGAATCTGCTCCTGTATACAATTTGTACAGTCATTTGGGGCTCCACTTGGCTTGTCATTACTTTCCAAGTCGATGCGGCCTCGCCAATTGCTTCCGTATTCTGGCGATTTGCTTTGGGAGCAGTTATTTTAATGGGCTACTGTGGTATTTCTCGTCAGCCCATGACGTACTCCCGCAAAGATCACTTGCTCTTCTTTGGACAGGGGATCTTTTTATTTTCGATTAACTATATGCTCGTCTATCTATCAGAGACGATGATCTCATCTGGCATTGCCGCCATCTGTTCCACCGTACTCCTTTATTTCAATATGCTAGGAATGCGTGTTTATTTTAAGAAACCTATTACCGGCCGAGTGATCGCAGGCTCACTGCTTGGTGGCTTGGGCATTGGCTTGATCTTTCTTAATGAACTTCGCAATCTTGATCCAAATGGAAAGACGATCTTGGGCTTGGTGATTGGACTGATTGCGACTTTTTCGGCCTCCACCGGAAATATGATTTCGCAAAAAGTATATCGTAAGAAGATTCCCGTGATGATCACAAATGCTTACGGAATGTTCTATGGAAGTCTTTTTACGTTACTCGTAGGCTTGGTGCTGCAAGAAAGTTTTGTGATACCAATGACGGCTCGTTATCTCGGCTCGCTGGCTTATCTTGCACTGTTTGGATCGGTGATTGCGTTTGGTGCCTATCTTTCACTTGCAGGTCGCATCGGCGCCGAAAAGGCCGCGTACACCAGTGTGATCTCACCGGTGATCGCTTTGGCCCTTTCTAGCATTTATGAAGATTTCAAGTGGACACCTTATATTGTCAGTGGCGTCGCCCTGTGCCTTATGGGGAATGCACTGACGCTCGCCATGACAAAGAAGAATTCTTAACTACCACTTCTCTGGATTGATACCCGGAGGTAAGAAGAACACACCCGTTTGGAACATCATCTCGATCGTAGCTTGGGATGTCTTACGCAAGTCACGACCTTGTGGAGCTCCGTTATCAACGATGATCATACCGTCGTCACTCGCGGAGATGTATGTATGTCCCGGAGATTTTCCAGAGCCATTCATCAACAAGGCACCGGTTCTTGGTTTGTACTTCGTTCCATCCCAAGCTACCCAACCCGCCTTGTAAAGAGCCATTGAGAAGTTCACAACAGCTGCGGTGTTAGACCAGATCAGCTTGTTACCTTTAGAAGTGTTGAAGTCATCACTCACGCGGTAGCCCGCACGTTGATAAGCCTCACGGACCATCTCTGATTGGAATTCCGCACATGGTACATTAGAGAAGCCATGACGAACCGCTGTTTGTTGAACCGCGATGGACCATGCACCATTCAATGCGACCGTACCATTGCTTTCGTAAGCCAATGAAGCGGCCTTCGCTGTTGCTGAATCCACCATGATAATTGATTTTGGAGTTGCAACCGTTCTGTCAGCTGCCTTACGAAGCTGCCCGTATATAGCTTGCCACTTCGCCCGATCTGCTGCGCTTTGCGTGGAAGGATCAACACCAACGTTGATTTTCGGAAAACGTGCTGTTGAGG
>JAGIAF010000249.1 GCA_017745015.1 Bdellovibrio sp.
ACAGCTAATAGGTACGACTTACCTAGCTCAAAAAGCCTCTGCCTTGGCAGGGGCTTTTATTATTTTCTAACTGATCTCTTAGACTGATTTATGCACACCCTGAGAGATCAGTTTGTATTATTTTAGACGTTCAAGAATCTTGAAGATTTGTTCGCTAGCTTTATGAAGAAGCTGTGAGCTCGTATGAACATCACTGCATTGTTGACGGGCTTTAGTGATGGTCTCCACATAAGTATCAAGTTCTGCACTTAGGTCACTTCCGACTTTGCTTCCTTGAGACAACACCTTTAACGGACGTGCTGCCAAAGAGGCTCTGACCACGGAGGTACAGTAATCTCTCTGCAATTCGCGATCGGCATATAAATAAACCAAGCGATTATTTTGAATTAAAACGCTGGAAACGGAACTTGCGTCTTGAAGACTTTGCGCTGCTACGTCGACTAAGTCCTTCAGATCAAGTTCTTGAATTTCATTTTCAGGCTCTACCGGAACAATATATTCCGATGAAGGGCTCTGCCATTTCGAGAAAAGAGTGTCGGCAGAAACCTCAGCTGACGCAAAAGGGGCAGCCACCGTCAACAAGATCGACAGTGCCAAAGCTTTAAAATGCGTTAAATTCATTTTCATCGAAGTTTTCATCACAATATCTTTCTATAGCAATCCCGAGACCAATAGAGACCTTACTCCACCGAATTTGTTAACGAAAAGTGCTCTCTGTTCAGGGTATAAACATGGGAGCCCCCTCCCTATTGTGTTAGACCATGGCGAGAAATTTGCTGATAGAGAGCGAATTTAAAAATCAAGGAATCTGTATGGACGTACAAAACAAAGATCTTTCTAGCCGCCGTGTACTTAAATCTCGCGATTCGAATTGGGCTCGCACGACTGCGAAAGCCTTGGCTTCTTCGAATATTTCTCCGAACCAAATCTCCGTTCTAAGCGTTTTCTTTGCGATGATGGCCACCGCATTCTTTTATGCCGCTTATTTGAACAGCAATCGCTTGATGTTGATTCTTGCAATTGTGGTGATTCAGTTGCGCTTGATCTGCAATCTGATGGATGGCTTAGTCGCTATCGAGTTCAACAAGAAGTCCAAAACAGGTGATCTCTATAATGAAATTCCAGATCGCCTAGCTGACACCGCGATCATAATGGGTGCGGGCCTTTACGTGCAACAGCTTCCTTACGGCATGGACATCGCTTGGGCATGTGTTGCATTGGCAATTTTGACGGCTTATATCCGCACACTGGGTGCTTCTTTGGGGAAAGGTCACAAATTCCTGGGCCCTATGGCGAAGCAACACCGTATGGCCTTGCTGACTGTGGCCATCGTTGTTGAAGCGGTCTTACATATTAATGCAATCTATTATTCTTTGTGGATCATGTTGGTCGGATTGGTTCTTACTAACATTCGCCGCACTATCGGCATTGCAAAAGCTCTCGAGGAGACACCATGAGTTCATCAATGGTTACAGCCTTAGTTTCTATCTATTCTTTCCTGGCTCTGGTCACATCGGTCTTCGGAGCGGTTCGCTGGCTTAAAGGCCCCGGCAAAATGATCAACGAGCTGATCGAGCGCACACTCTCTTGGTGGGTGATCCTCACTGTCGCAACGGTATGTCTCTTTATCAATGATATCGCGGCGACTCTCAGCTTGATGATGCTGTCGTTCTTCGCTTTCCACGAAATCATCAGCAAATATGGTCTGCCTAAAGCGCATCTGCGTGTCTTGCGCATTAGCTATGTGGCGATTCCTCTGCAGTACCTCTTTGCTTACTTGAATATGCTTGACGTGATCTTGGTCTTTATCCCGGTCTTTGGCTTCTTCGCGCTCAGCTTGCGCAGTGTTGCCACTGGAAAAACTGAGGAGATCAGTAAAGCCATGGGGGTGATACACTGGTCACTGATGATGACTGTGTTCACGTTCTCGCATATCGCTTTGATTTACCACCACCCGATGTCATCGGTAACAAACGAGAATAAGTACGCTCTGGTTCTATTCTTAATCGTTACGACTGAACTCAATGATATTTTTCAATTCACTTGGGGAAAACTTTTTGGAAAAAATAAAATCGTACCGGAAGTTTCACCCAAGAAAACAACGGAAGGTTTGCTTGGTGGCTTGATTTCAACCACGGCACTTTCTTATGCGTTGGCGGGATTTATCGGTGTGACCGAGATTCAGGCGATGATTCTGGGTTTTCTGATTTCACTCACAGGATTCTTCGGCGATATCACATTCTCAGCCGTGAAACGTGACCTCAATATCAAAGATCTTGGCAACTCAATCCCAGGACACGGCGGTCTGCTGGATCGTGTGGATTCTCTGGCTTTGACGTCAGTTGTTTTCTTCTACACTTTGCTTTTGATGAAATAAGGACCAGAACATGAATGCACCACAAACCATTCCTATTATCTTGAATTTGATCGCCGCCTTCTTCGGCGCCGTGGGACAGTATTTCTATAAATCAGGCGCCTTAAAAATGAAGGACATCCCTCTTTATCAGAATTGGTCTATCTTCCTGGGTATTATCAGTTTTTGCGTGGTGATGGTTCTGTTTGTGATCGGCTACAAACTGGGCGGCCGCGTCTCTGTAGTTTTCCCGGTGTATGCAACAACATTCTTGTGGGGCACATTCTTAGAAATGGCTATCGAACGACAAAACCTTCCCCTTCCCCAATGGATCGGAATCGGCCTTGTCGTCATCGGGATCTCCATCATCGCCATGTTCTCAAAAACCGCTGCCTAATAGGTACGGACACACTTTTGGTAGCAAACGTGAGTCACTGGTGACGCATTGTTGCTACCAAAAGTGTGTCCGTACCTGTTCGCTAGTGGGTGGCTTCGCTGATGAATGGCTTCAGTTCTTTTTGTAGCTCGGTGACGATGCCTGGAGCGCCCGCGATGATGGAGTTTTTGTACGGAGTGTATTTGTCGCCGCGATAAGTGGTGACGACACCACCAGCTTCTTCTACAAGCAGAATTCCTGCGGCGGCATCCCACGGTTGAATATTTCTTTCCCAGTATCCATCGAATACACCGCGGGCGACTTGCGCCAAATCATAAGCGGCAGCACCTGGTCGGCGCACACCACGAGATTTACGAACGATGTTATCGAAGATTTTTAATTGCTCTGCAATCACGTGTTCGTGTTCTGCCACAAAACCCGTTGCGAGCAACGCATTTTTTAAAACCGTTTCTTTGCTTGCAGACAAGGGACGACCATTAACAAACGCACCTTCACCGCGAATTGCCGTGTAGGTCTCGCGCAACATCGGCACATCGATCACTGCCAATTGCATTTGTCCGTTGATTTCAAGGCCCAAGCTGATACAGAAAATCGGAAAGCGATGAATGTAGTTTGTCGTTCCATCCAAAGGATCCAAGATCCAACGCCCACGAGAACCTGCGGACTCCCACTGGACCTTAGCCCCAGCGGCATAAGATTCTTCGCCTAGGAACTCAATGTCAGGAAAATTTTTCTTCAGATGTTCCGAGATGACCCGTTCTGATTCTTTGTCCGCTTCAGACACCAAGCCCGCTTGGAATTTTTCTTCAATGTGCTCTAAGTTACCGAAATAATTGAGAAGCACCTCGCGCCCCAAGCTTACGGCCTTGATAGCTGTACCTAAGACCTGCTTCCAATCCATTGAATTTACACCCTTTTCCACGATTTCCCCTATCTTCCAGACCGTCAGATCATTGACCAATTCCAGGACTTAAAGCTACCATGATTGAAGGGCCAAAGGAAGGGCCCGAAACTTAAGCATTCAAGCGGGTTTAACTTTATGAGGATTCAAAAAATGGCTTCAAAATCAGATATGGTTGTAAAACTAGTATTAGTTTTCTTTATCTCTTTGCTTTCTTTCTCTATCGGTATCTTTGCCGGCAAGAAGTACAGTGACAACCAACACATGTTGAGCCAATTGGAACCTCAAAAAGCTGAGAAGTCTTCTCGCGAAGTCGCTTCTGTTCATGATGAAGAAGGTGCTGAAAAGAAAACTGGCACTATGACTGATGATGAAATCGCTAAACTTGCTGAAGAGTTCGTAGCTGACGAAAAAGCTCCAACTGAAGGTGAAACAGTCGCAAAAGAAGAAGGTCATGGCGGTCACGGTGAAGCAGCAACTCAAACTGCGAAAACTGAAGCAGCTCCTGCAAAAGAAACTGCTCACGGTAAAACAGCTGCTAAAGCAACAACAACTGCTCACACAGAAGAACCTTCTGCAGTAGCAAAAGACTTGGCAGCAGGTAAAGCTCCAGCTCACACGGCTCCAGCAGCGAAACCTGCTCCAGCTGCTGAGACTCGCGTCCCTTCTTCACTTCCAAAAGATGTCGCTCAATACACTGTTGGTAAATTCACAGTGCAAGTTGCAGCTTATGCTGACGAAGGCGAAGCACAAAAATTCGCTTCTGATTTGAAAACAAAAGGTTACAGCGCATTCTACGTACCAGCGACGGTTAAAGGTAAAACCTGGTACCGCGTAAGCGTTGGCCAATTTGCAACTCCTAAAGAAGCTGCTTCTTACAGAACAGAACTTTTGAGCAAAGCAAAAGTCTCTTCAGCGATCGTTCAAAAAATCACTGAGTAATCGGCTTACTTCCTATCTCATAAAGAATAAAGCCTGCGTTTCAAACCGCAGGCTTTTTTTTGCCGTCCGCCCCGACCAGAGCCTTGGAACTCCGCTCCTAAGTCTGAGATGTTTCCATGTAGCTTATCACCCTTCGGCACTTCCACTTTGAGGTTTCACCCCCGCAGCTCATGCTTAAAGCATAAGTAACTGGAGGTTGAACCATGGGCAAAAAATCCACCCGACTGATCGTGCTTGGATCTGTCTATGCCATTCTTGGATTCTTCGCGCTTCTCTTTGCAACGGCTTCGACAATCGCATCCGTTGTCACTTTGGGAGCTGTCTTACTGGTCGCAGGTATCGCGCAAATCATTTACGGTATTCGCGGGAGATCATCCGGTCAGATGTGGCC